>CAZDGY010000570.1:0-4838 GCA_964504685.1 uncultured Kofleriaceae bacterium
ACGAAAGGTTGTTTAGCCGTGCGCGATCAGCTCCTTCACTTGCTGGCCCTACAAACCGCCGACGTCAAAGTGCGCGAGCTCGACACTGCAGCGACGCAACTTCCCGCGAAGCTCGATCCCATGCGGCGGGATCTGGCAAAGCTGTCCGGCATGCTCGACATCGAGCGCGCGAAGCTCGCCGAGACCGAGGCGTGGCGAAAAGCCCAGCAGGAGCTGATCGACCGCGAGCGGGATGCTTTGAAGGCCGCGCAGGCCAAGTTGCAGCAGTCGAAGAACAGCAAAGAGTTCGGTGCAGCGAGCCGCGAGGTCGAGAACAAGCGCAAGTCGATCGCGGATCGCGAGGCCGAGCTGAAGAAGGTGATCGAAGCGACCGCCGCATCGACGACCCAGCTCGAAGGTCGCGACAAGGACGTGCAGGCGCTGCGCGATCAGCTGGCCGCGAGCGAAGCGGCGATGGCCGACCAGGTCAAGGCGCTCGGCGATCAACTCGGCGAAGCGCGCACCGCCCGCGATAGCGCGCGGCAGCACGTCGAGAAGAACTGGCTCAAGACCTACGATGCGTTGTCGGCCAAGCGCGGCTACGCGGTGGCGCCGGTGATCAAGGGCGTGTGCCAGGGCTGCCACATGGCGTTACCGCCGCAGCTCAACAACATCCTCGCGCGCATGGAATCGATCGAGACCTGCCCGCGCTGCCAGCGCTTGGTCTATCGCAAAGACATGATCGACCCGAAGCCCGACGACGCGCCGAAGACCGAAGCGTAGCCGTCAGTTGCTGCAGGCCGGCAGCTGCGTCGTCTCGGGACACGCAGGCGCGGCCTGCCCATCGAGCATCGCTTCGGCCCAGGTCTCGCCGGTGCCGTGCTGCGCCATGATCGTCGTGTGATCGCTGCCGGCGAACACGCACGCGCTGACGTTGACGCCCGCTGACGCGAGCTTGTCGTGGATGCACGAAGCGTTCTGCGCAGGCGGCATGATCAGATCGCCGTTGCCTTGGACGAGCAACACCGGTCCCGCGGTCGGATCAGGCGTCAGCGGCTCGTTGACGAGCGCGTTGTAGTACGCCGCAGCGTTGCCCTCGCAGCCGGCATCTGGCCCGAGCGCCGCGACGCACGCGAGCACGCCGGTGCGCAGCGTGTTGTCGATCAAGTCGCCGGTGTGCAGCATCTCGAGTTGGACGTAAGCGCCGAACGCGACCAGGCAGTTGCCGTTGACCGCGCCGTCGATCGTGCCTTGGAATTGCGCGGGCACCGCGTCCTTACCGTGGCCGACGCCGACGTGGTTCTCGAAGAACGCGTACTCGCGCAGTACGGCGACCGAGCTGTACGACAAGCCGGTCGTGATCGTCAGCTGGGTCGGATCGTCGAGCATCCCGAGGTAATCGAACGTCGCCATCGAGATCGGCCACTCCGGCGCGTACGGCACGGTCGCGACGATCGTCCCGACGCCCGGACCATCGCCGTTCGCGAGCGCTTGCGCCGATAGCACCGCGCCGCCGCCTTGCGAGTAGCCCGAGAGGATCACTTGCTCGGCCGTGATGCCCGGCGACAACAGCGCACGCAGAGCGCGCGCGGCGTCGAGCAGCTGGTAGCCCTGCGCGTGACTGTCGAGATAGTCCTGCGTGCCGGCGTTGCCGAGGCCGGCGTCATCGGGCGCGATCGCGGCCATACCGCGCGCCGCGAACGGCATCGGCAGCGAGTTGTCGGCCGCCATCGACGGCGCGCACATATCGGCGAGCCCCTCGGTGCCGTGGGCGGCAACCGCGAGCGGCACCGGGCGCGAGCGCGGCGTGTGCGGCAGGTAGACGCGCGCGGTCGACACCGCGGGTTGGCCGTTCGAGTCGCGCGTCTGATACGCGATCAGGAATTGCGCGACCGACGTCGTGGCGGTGACGCCCGAGCCGATTGCGGATTGCACGTCCGCCTGATCGAGCACGACATCGGGCATGCACGCGAGGATCGCGCCGAGTGGCTTACCGACGATCGCGGTCGCGGCGTAGATGTCCTGCATCGTGTTCGTGCACGCTACGACCGGCACGTCGGTCGGTGCGTTGAGATCGGCGTCGATGCTGATCGGCGTGTCGATCGTCCGGCTATCGCTCCCTTTGCTCGCGTCCGCGCCATCGCCGGTCGCATGAGAACCGCAGGCTGCAAGCGCGACTACGGCGAGCCAACTACGCATGCACCTTCGTACCGAGCCAGCCTCAGTGACGCAACGACCACGTCGTCGGTCACACAGACGTAACTTCTCGATCAGCCCACGCGCTCGCTTGGATCGAGGCGCTCGGCGAGTGCGAACAGCCGATCGCGCCTGGTATCGATGATGTGCGCCGCAGCACGCGCCACCGCAGCGACCGGTTTCGCCGGCTGGCTCGCGATGAAGCTGGAGGGATCGGACGCACCGGCCCACCATCGTTTCGCGTGATCGACCCCCTGCATCACCGCTGCAATGCCCACCGCGGCGTGCAAAAACGCGCCGACCGGCGACGGCTTCGTGTCGAAGCTCGACTCCGACGCGCGACCTTCGGCGAGCAAGCGATGGAGTGGCGGATCGAAATCTGCGCGCGAGCCGAGCTGCGGCAGAAACTGCTCGATCCGCTTCATGTCGCCCGCGGTCGCTTTGGCGCCGCCCATGAAGTAATCGAGCGGGACATCGCCACCGGTCAGCTCCGCGAGCGCTTCGACCAACGCGATCGAGTACAGCTTTGCGCGCAGGTAGCGCACCGCGAGCTCGACGTTGCCGGTCGCGCGCGCGACTCGGCGCGCATGAATCTCGGGACGTGGCTCATCGCCCCAGGTATGAAACACGCGCTCGGCGGGCAGCGTCGCGAGGAAGACCTCCATCTTCTGCAGCGCGAGCCGATAGTCCCGCACGGTGTAGACCATCGGCGAGTGCAGCGCCGGGTTGCTCTCGGGCAACAGCTTCCACGTCGTGTCGAGAAAGCTCGCTGGATCGTTGTCGGCGAAGTTACCGACGTCGCGGTTGCCGACGCGGACCGCGCGGCGCACGAGCTCGTCGACTTGCGTTTCGGGAACGAGCGACGCGATCCGATCGCGCAGAACCGGCACCGGGTCGGCGCGAAACGGGATCGTCTGCTCGATGCAAGCGGCGATCGCGATGCGCTGCGTTCGATCGAGCGCGTCGGCGAGTTGAATCGACGCGACGAGCGCAGATGCGAACTCGTTGAGCCCGGTGGTCGCGGTCACGATGTCGCCGACCTTGCGGCCGAACACGGCCAACATATCTGCGGCGGGTGAGCTGTCTCCGGCGGCCGGCAGCACGCGCCAGCCTTGGCCGTCGGCGACCATCACGCGGTCGAGCTCACCGCGCATCGAATGCGGCGGCCCCTGATCGACCTGGATGTAGACCGCGTCGTGATAGAGCGCCGCGATCACCTCGAGTGGATCGCCGTCGCGCGACAGCTCGATCACGTGGGCGTGGTTGTGAAACTCGCGGCCGGGCGCTGACAGCGCCGCATGGATCGAAAAGCCCCACTGCTCGATCTCGTCGGTCGTGGCATCTGAGCCGAGCTCGCTCAATGCGCGCCACAGCGTCGTCACGAGATCATGGACCGGTGACCGCTGGGTCATGGCGCGTTTTCGACGGTATCACGCAGGCAACCTCGTGAGACAATGGGTCATGCGTGTGATCTCGTGGTGCGTTTTACTCGTCGGCTGCGGGCGCTACGACTTCAAGCACACCGCAACGAACGACTCGCCCACCGCGATTGACCTCGCGACTCCGGACCAAGCGCACGACGCGGTCATGCTCGACGCCGCGTTGTGGTGCTCGCCGCTCGTCACCGAGACCCACGCCGATTGCGTCGCGGCATTCGCGAATCCGGCCGGCGCTCCCGACCAGACTGTCTACGACTGCGCGCAGGCGTGCGACTTCGGCCAGTGCGTGATTCGCAACCAATCGACATGCACGGCGTGCGCGTGCACCGCCTACGGGGATGCCTATCCGATCTGCGACATGACGACCGACCAATGCGGCGCGCCGCTATCGGGCACCGGTTGCATCGGCTTCGGGTTCTACGCCGGTCCGCCGTTCAACTGCACGTCGGCCAACGGCATCACGTTCGAAGGCGCATGCATGATGCGCTACTTGTTCTCGATCGGCGATTGCTAGGACGCGCAGCTCGTCGGTTCAACAAAGGCTCGCTCGGCGAAGAGGGTAGTAAGCCGAGTTCTGTGTCTGGCGATCATTCATCTAGGCCCGTCGTTACCGGCGGGCTCGAGCGACCAACCCGGAGTCATCGCGCGGGCAACGCGACCCCTGTCTGGTCTTGCTTCAGGTGGGGTTTGCCGTGCCCCCGTCGTCACCGACGAGGCGGTGCGCTCTTACCGCACCATTTCACCCTTACCTATCTTGCGATAGGCGGTTTGTTTTCTGTTGCACTGTCCTGCGAGTTACCTCGACTGGCCGTTAGCCAGCACCCTGCCCTATGAAGCTCGGACTTTCCTCCCGCGAGGAGAACCTCGCCGGCGATCACCTCACCCTCTTCGACGAGCGAGCGACGTCAACTTAGCACGGTCAGGTCGCGGCCGGCAGCTGGTTGTAGACGCCGCGCCGCAAGTTGCGCCGGATCGTCAGCGCCTCGCGCACGACCTTCCACATGTCTTTCAGCGGATTGACGCGCGACCGGCGGTCATCGGTCCACTCGACGCCGACCTCGGTGATCGCGAAGCCGCGGCGGCGCGCCAGCGCGAGGATCTCGAGATCGAACGCCCAGCCGTCGATCCGCCCGAGTCGGAACAAGTCGCGCGCGGCTTCCGCGGTGAACGCCTTGAAGCCGCACTGCGTGTCGCGCACGCCCGGCACGAGCGAGCGCTGGATCA
>CAZDGY010000571.1:0-4828 GCA_964504685.1 uncultured Kofleriaceae bacterium
CGTTCGCCGCGGCAGCCGGCGCGGTCGCGGCGAGCGCGATCGCCGCGCATAGGTCTTCGACATCGAGCAGCTGGTAGCGATTGTCGCCGCGGCCGAGGATCGGGAAGTCGCGACCCTCTCGCGCCCATTCGTACATCAGTGCGAACACGCCGAGTCGCTCGGGCCCGACGAACGATTTCGGCCGGACTATCGCGATCGTCTGACCGCGATCGCGCGCGCGTTCGCACACCCGCTCGGCCTCGACCTTCGCGATGCCATAAGGCCCGACCCCGTGCATGTCGTCGGTCTCGATCAGCGGATGATGATCGGGCACACCGTAGACGGCGGTCGACGACACGTGGACGACCCGCGCAGCGCCCGCCGCTTCGAGCACGGTGCGAGTGCCGTCGATATCGATCGAGTGAATCTCCGCGGGCGGATAGAGTGGCAGCGCCGCTGCGGCGTGGACGACGACATCGCAGCCCGCCGCCGCGCGCTCGACCGCCGCGCGATCGCGAATGTCGCCGCGGTGCTCGGTGATCCGCGGCTGCTCCGGGTAATCGAATGGCTCGCGATCGAGCGACACGACGTCATCGCCGCGCGCGAGCAAGTGGCGCACGAGGTTGATGCCGAGAAATCCCGCGCCGCCGGTGACGAGCCATCGCATGGTCGGCATCTTGTCACGCGCCGGCAACCACGACGCGCTCGCTGCATCGACAACGCGGCGCCGGTCACGTCCGCAGCTTCGCGGTGGTGGATTCGCGACGGATGTGTCGTTAATCGAACGCTGCGTCGCGCGACGCTCGTTCGCGACTGCACGACGTCGCAGAGTTGTCGGTGGTCCGGCCATTGCACTTGTCGGCGCGAACCGAGATGCGCTCCATCGTTAGCCTTGCCGTGGTGCTTGCCGCCGTGTCGATCTGTCACGCGGAGCCCACCGCGTATGTCCAGTCGGGAACCGAGGCCGGCTCAGGTACGTACACCGGTTCGTACGTCGGCGCGCAATTCGACGGTGGCTACCACCTGTACAAGTGGTTGTGGCTGCACGCGCGCGCCGGCTACGGCGGCCGAGGGACGGTCTACCTCGAACGCATGTCGTTCGATCTGTTCCGCGACTACCAGGAAGCGCGCGTCGGTCTGGAAGCGCGCACCTGTACGCGCGGTGGTCACGCGTGTCTCGTCAGCGGCATCGACGGCGGAGCGCTGCACATGAACGAGTCCAACTTGGATGGTTATCATGACCCCGGTTACTGGACCGGCGTCGTCGCCGGGCGGCTGTATGGCGACTTCGGCACCGATCACTTCCGGATCCGCCCCGCGATCGAGGTCGGCTTCGGCAATGCGATGAGCGACGACCCGACGCCCGCGGAGCTCTTGTATTGGAACCGAGTCAGCGCGAGCCTCGCGGTCGCTTATCAGTGGTGACGGCGCAGCCGCACGCGAGTTTTCGTTCAGCTGCCGCGTTACATTCCCTCGATGTCTGGTCCGCGCGAGACGCGCTACGGCCCTTGGCTCGTCGCGCTCGGCGCCGCGCTGTGGGGGACGGAGAGCGCGTGGCGGATCCCGCTAGACCAGGTGTTCGATGCCGACGTGATGGTGCTGTGGGAGCACGTCATCCTGGTCGCGTGCGCGCTGCCGTTCATCCTGCCGCGGCTCGGCGAGCTGCGGCGCGCGCGATGGCAGACGCTCGCGTGGCTCGGGTTCTCCGGCGTCGCCGGCTCGGCGGTCGGCACGATCTTTTTCACGCTCGCGCTCAAGCGCGAAACGATCGTGTCGTTCGACCGCATCGCGTCGTTCTTGTCCGCGATCGGCGCCGACTCGGCGGCGGGCGCGGTGCCGAGAGACGAGGTCGTCAACGCGACGGTGATCAACGTCGTGCTCAACATCCAGCCGGTGCTGTCGACCGTGGCTGCATGGTTGTTCTTTCGCGACCGGCTCGCGCGCGGGTTCTATCCATGGGCGGCCCTCGCGGTCGCGTGCGGCGTCGTGCTCGCGATCGGCGATGGCCGCGTGATCTACGGCGTCGAGTACGCGCTGCTCACCGCGTTGCTCTGGGGCTTGTCGACGGTCGCAGGCCGCGGCGTGATGGTCGAGCTGTCGCTGCCGCTCGCCGCCGGCATGCGCGTCGTGATCGGGCTCGTCGCCACGTTCGCGATCGTCGCGGTGCGCGGCGGGCTATCTATGGACGCGCTGTGGCCGGCGGCTGCTGCAGTGGCGCCGGGCAAGACCGTCACGTGGCTGTTGCTGCTCGCGATCTTGTCGGGCGGCCTTCCGCTCGTGGTCTATTTCGCCGGGCTCGCGCGCACCCGCGCCTCGACCGCCGGCTACTTCGAGATGCTGCAGACGCTCGCAGCTGCCGCGATCACGTGGACGTTCTTCGGCGACGCGCTCGCGCCGCATCAACTCGCGGCCGGGGTCGTGCTGATCGGTGCGGTCGCGATGGTGCAGCGCGCGCAGTCGCAGACCGCCGAGAGCTAACGACCGAGCCGCGGTCGAGGCAGGTCGCCCCGCGGTGTCAACGCGCGGCTACACGACGAGCAACGCGCATGCGTGGCGACGCGCATCGCGTGGTCTGCGCTTTGCGATAGGGCAGCGCGCCGTCCGAGTCGAGGCTCGTATCATGTCCTTGTTACATTCGTCGTCGCTGTCCGCGCTCTGTCTGCTCGTCGCGTGCGGTTCGGGTTCGCCGATGCAAAGCGATCCCGACGCGATGCACCCTGCCGATGCCACCATCCTCGTCGGATCGGGAACGGTTTCGTTCCTCGACGATCCGACCGGCACGCCGCTCAACGAGATCGGCGCCGCGTTCTACGCTCACGCACCTCACTGCGCGCAAGAGACGATCAGCGGCTGTACGTACACGACGTGCGATGCCGCGCCGGCGCCGGTCTCGGCGGGCACGTTGACGATGCACTGGCCCAGTGCGAGTGGCGATCAACACCTCGACCCGGGACCCGACGGCACGTACACCTTCGAGCTCACCGGGCTCGAGCTCTGGCAGGCCGGCGACGAGCTCACGGTGAGCGCGGCGGGAAGCGCGGTGCCGGCGTTCGAGGCCAAGCTCGCGTTCGCGAGCCACTTCGACGTCATCACCGATGCTCTGCCGCAGCAGCTCGTGCGCGGCGGCGATCTCACGATCGGCGCCGGCGAGCCGGGCTTGCCGGGCGACCGTCTCGATCCGAGCGTGGTCAGCTTCGTCCAGGGCTCGAGCGTGCTGTCATGCGCGTTCCCCGCGCCGAGCACACCGGCGAGCCTCGGCTACATCGTGCCAGGTGCGGCGCTCGCGAAGCTGTCGACCTCGAGCCAGGCGACCATGACTTGGGTGTCGACGACTACCGCGACGGTCGACGCCGGCGACTACGCGATCTCGGTCGTCGCGATGCACGCGGGTATGAGCCCGCTCGCGCTCGACGTGTACTGACCGCTCAGTTGAGGTGCGGCGTGCACTGCCACTCGATGCGATCGACGAACGCCGCGGCGGCAAGGTGCGCGATCTGCTCGTGCGGCCCGCCGACGGTCATGAGGCTTCCGGTGTGATCGGTGATCTCGTAGCCAGTCGCCTTCAGGCCCGGACAGCCATCGATGAATTGCTGCGCGATCGCGATCGGCAGGGCGAAGAACACGCCAGCCGCGTCTTGCTTGTCGTCGCAGCCGGTCTGTTTCGCACCGAGCTGAATCGGTCTGGCGAGGATCTCGGCGCACGACGGTAGCGGCTGCGCAGAATTCGCGGCGATCGCGGCGCGGCGTTCGCCGTTCGCGTGCAGGTCGGCGAGCATGTGCGCCGGTAGCTCCGCGTTCAGCACGGACGGGCCATATAGCGGCCCTGTCCCTTGGCCGCCATAGCGCGCGGTCGGCCACTCGACCTCGATGCCGGAATGCGGCAGGCGCGCGAGGCCCCACTCGTCGCCGATCAAGCGATTGGTCGACATCTGGCCGGCGAGCGCTTGGGAGTCGCGCTCGCTCGCGAGGTGACCGAGCAGCTCCGCCGCGACGCCGGTGTCATGATCGAAGAGGACGTGCAGCTTGCCGAGCGCGATCGCCGGCTGGCCCGCGAGCTCGGGCGCGAACTGCGCGAGGATCTCTGCGCCGAGCGCGATCCGCTGATCGTCGTCGGCGACCGTCGCCCACAGCTCGCGCGAGCGCACCGGCACGTCGCCGCGCAGCTGCTTGCGATTCGCGCGAGCCGCTTGCGCGATCGGGTCGTCGTGGACCACCGGCACGCGCAGCGTCGGCATCGTCAATTTGCGGACGAGATCGAGGCCGAACAGATGCAGCAGCGCGAGTCCGGAACGCGGATCGTCGCCGCGCGCGCCGCGAAGGTCGATCAGCAACAAGTCATGCGCGGCGAGCGAGCGCAACGCGTCGCCGAACCCCGCCCAGCGCGGATCGTCGACAGGCGCGAGCTCGTGCAACGCGATCACGCCGACCGCGGCCGGGCCAGTCCCGTCGATCCGGACCTCGTAGAGCGGCCCGCTGAATGGCGACGCGGCGGTCGGCGGTGGCACTGTCCGCGCGTCGCGATTACACCGTTTGCGGTCGAGGCTAAACGTCAGCGTGCGCTCGAAGTCGATCTCGCCGAGCTCGACGCACAGGTCGTGCGCGTGGTGCGCGTGGCTCGCCGCGGCGCGCAAGCGGTCGCGTAGCTCGGGCGTCATCCCGGCCCACGTCGTCGCGAGCAGATCGTCGAGAAACATCGCGTCGGCGCCGCGCTCGTCGGCCGACAGCCGGCGATCGCCGCCGGGCACTCCGACGCTCGCGACCTCATCCGCGGTGAGCTCGTGAGTCCGCACGAACCTCGGCGTACCGCATGCGGCCAGCGCGAGAAGCGCCGCTCGTTTGTCCATCGCCC
>CAZDGY010000572.1:0-4827 GCA_964504685.1 uncultured Kofleriaceae bacterium
CGCCTCGATCCGGATCGCCCACCACCGAAGCCGAGCCGCTCACGACGCAAGCGGCCGTGATCGAGTCGCCCTCAGATCACGATCGAAGTTCCCGCGTTACGTTGTCCAGCTCGCCCGATCGCTTCGCTCCACTGGCACCGACAAGATCCCGTTTAACTGTGCTTGCCGGCATTCCTGCCTCGTACTACGAAGAGCCATGATTCCGGCGAGCCTCGGTGCATGGCTGGTGGTCCTGGCGTTTCCGTTCGCCGTCGTCGCCGCGCTCAGCTGGCCGATATATGTCGTTCGGCGCTACCGCGCGATCCGGCGCGGCGCGACACCAGAGGAGGCGAGCGCGCGATTCAAGCGACAGACAATCGTCGGCGGCGCGATTTGTTACGCCGTGCTCGCGGTCGCCGTGTTGGCGCCGACGGTCTCGCCAGCGCTGTCAGGATTTGTCGAGAAAGGCGACTCGCGGCGATCGTCCCGTTGATCTTCATCGATTTTCTACTTGGCGCAATTTTCAGCGATGCGCGAGCAAATCGGGCGTTCACACGCACGGGTACCGGCGCCGAGCTCCCTGAGGCTCGGACCTCCGGTCGACTTCGATAGCTTGTGGTCCGACGGCGCGCCACGCCCAGCCGCCGCACGCCGCCTTGAGGTGTCGACCGTCAGATCACGACGGAAGTAGTCCGCCGTTAACAAGCTTGACCAAGGAACCCTCTCCGCAGTAGATGACCTCGTCCCCGAACGACTCAAAGTGGCCGGTTGTCAGACGATCACGACTGGCCGGTTTTGAGGTGATCACCGAGGCAGGAACGCTATAGTCCCGCTAAGAACTCGTGCACGGCCCAGGCTCGCGCAACAAGCTGTCTCCGTGGCATGCGCGCCATTATCCAGGTGACGGCCTCCTCGATACACTCGGGCGCGCCATCTGCGCCGTCGACTGCCTGCCACGGAAGGAGCTGCACGAGGCCTGGGAGATGGCCACGCGCATACGTACATGGCTTGCGTCCACCCCGACTGGGCGAGTGGTCGACCTGTGCGCCGGTTACGGCCTGCTCGCTCAGGTACTCCTGCTGCTCGACGCCGATGTGCGATCGACGGCTCTCGCGGTCGACATCCGCCTGCCGAAGAACCACGTGCTCGTCCACGACGCCGTCATCGCCACGTTTCCGAACCTCGCCGGCCGTGTGACGTTCCAGCGGGCGCGCCTCGAGGATGTCGCCCTCGGCGTCGGCGACGTTGTCATCTCGGCACATGCCTGCGGGGCGCTCTCGGATGCCGTGCTGAGTCGCGCCGCCGCAGTGGGCGCACGCGTCGCCCTGCTGCCGTGCTGTCACCTGACGAGGTGGCGTCTCGATCTCGTCGACCGCGCCGATCCTGCCGCACGCATCGACGAAGAGCGCGCGATGTGGCTCGTCGAGCGCGGCTACGACGTGATCGTCGATACGATCCCAGCAAACGTCAGCGCGAAGAATCGCCTGCTGCTCGGGCGACCGCGCGCCGCGACGTCGTAGCAAGCGTGAAGTTTGCCAAGCGCGTCGCGCGAACGTGGATCGCTGGAGCGCCGGTATGATGCTGATCCGCGTCGATTGCTTATCCGGCAGGGCCATGAGTAGCTGCGCGAGCTGCACTCCTGGTTGAGCGCATAGCCGAGGGCCGCCGCTTACACGACGGGTCGCCCACCGGAGACAACTGGTACCCTCGGCGCTGTGAATCGCTGGCGGCGCGTCCTCTGCCACCCTCTCGCGCGCATCGCGGTCGGCGTGATCGTCTTCGCGGCGCCACTCGTCGTGGTCGCCGCCATCGCGTCCTCGCGCGACCTCGAACCGTTGCCCATCGTGGCCGCGGCGCTGTCGGCGTCCTGCGCCATCGCCGCGCTCTACGTCGTGGGCGTCATCATCGAGCGGCGCGGCGCCGACGAGCTCGTCCTGCCCGCCGGGCGAAGCCTTGTCATCGACGGCACGCGCGGCTTCGCCCTGGGCGCGGCGCTCTTCACCGCCGTCATTCTGTGCCTGGCGCTCGCCGGCTTCGCCCACATCACGGCGCCGCCGCGGCCTCCTATCGTTGCGGTCGCGCTCGGTTTCGTCACTTTCTTATTCGTCGGCATCGCCGAGGAGATCGCCCTGCGCGCGCTGTTGTTCCGCATCCTCGAGGAATGGCTTGGCGCGTGGGCCGCCCTGGTGCTGTCCGCGCTGCTGTTCGGCGCGCTTCACCTCGGCAACCCGCACGCGACGCTCGTGGCCGGCGTCGCCATCGCGCTCGAGGCAGGGCTCCTGCTCGCGGCGCTCTACGCGCTCACTCGTTCACTGGTGTTTGTCGTCAGCGTGCATTGGGCGTGGAACTTCTTCGAGGGCCCGATCTTCGGCACCGCCGTCTCCGGCCACGGTGAGCCGAGCGTGCTCACCACCGTCACGTCGGGCTCGGCGACGTTCACCGGCGGCGAGTTCGGCCCTGAGGCCAGCGTCGTCGCGGTGCTGCTCTGCGGCGCGGTTACCATCGCCGCGCTCGTACTCGCGGTGCGTCACGGGAAACTTCGCCGCCGCGGCTCGCGCTGGAGCCGAGTCGATGTCACCCCGATCGGGAAGTAGTCCGCAAAGATCGAAACGCGAAACGTGGCATCGATGGCTCCGCACTCGCCGCATTCGGTATCAGAAGCCCGGCGTGGAGACGAAGCCAACGCGAACATGGGAACCGTCGCAGATGGGTTTCGTCTGCGAATGGCCGCATCGGCACAGCTGAGCATCAACTGTTCGAAGAACGACCCGGCCGGTGCCTGCGCAGATTTCAAGATTCCCGGAGACCGCGAGCGGACCGTTGGGCACGGGACGTATGCGTAGGATCCCGGCGCGTTCGGGCAACGCCGTCGCGTCAATCGTTTTGGGCTCGCCGGTCGCGACGAAGCCGGAACCGTTGTGGCTGCCATCGCAATAGGGTTTGTTCTGCGACTTCCCACAGCGGCACAGCGTCAGCCTCGTTCCTTCATCTCGATCGGCGAGCTCGATCTGTGCGAGCACAGCGTACGGACCGTTTTCTCTCAAGTGGATCAGGTTGACCTTCGGTGCCGCTTCCACGGGCTCCGCGCCTGCGGTTGCCTCGTAGCGCAGCGCGCCCGAAGGACACTCGCGAATCACCGCGGCGAGCTGGCTGGGTACTGCTTCATCGGGGAAGATCCATGTCCCCGGGACGTTCGCTCGGAATACGCCCGGAAGCTCGGTCACGCAGTGTCGTGAGTGGATGCACCGTTTTCCATCGTAGACCACGGTCAGAGCCGAACCTCGCGCGGTCTCGATCTCGGACGTCGATGTGGGGGAATCAATCGCAGCATCGGTGGCGCGTGAGTCGGCCGCGGTCTCCACCGCCTGCATCGGTTTCGGCGGCGCCGTCACGGGCGCCGGCGCGGGCATTGTTGGGTTCGCGCCCAGAAGGCGAAGGCGACAGCTTTCCATGGCGGCGTGCGCTCGCGCGAGCAACTCCCCGCATCGCGCGTGCGCGCTCTTACCGTCGACGCTCGTCGCGAGCTCGGAGCCGAGCGTGGCCAAGCCGTTCACCAGTTTCCCGAGGCGCTCGCTCAACAGATCGGTTTCAGACGAGCTCGCTAGCGGTGCGAGGTTGCGGTCCATCGCGAACGTGATACCCGCCCGGATCTCCGGAAGCTCGTCGCTCGCCGGGAGCGAGGTCAACGTCTCCGCGATCGCCGCCATGGCGTGCATCGCGTTGACCGCCGTCTCGAGCAGAACGCGCTTCGATTCGAGCGTCCGACCCTCCACGACGTACACTTGAAAGAGCACCTGGAGCATGAACGTGTACAGGGCGTTCGCGAGATCGACGTACTTCGCTGCAAGCGGATACACAATCCACACCCGGTTCTCGGGCGCAATAGGCTTGCGCATCACCGGATTTCTCGCGACTGCGCGGCCCGGGGTGAACCTCGGGTCCGCGGCAAGCATCGCGCGATACTCGTCGCGAATCGCAGAAAACCGCGCGTAGTGTGAACCCTCAACGACGAGGGCCCCCTCACCTTGGATGACGATCGTATCGAGCGCGTGTACGGCGGACGGCAGGTCGTGCACTAGAGACAGGCCCGGGACCGACATTTCCAATGGACCGAGCTGTCGATCGCTGGTCTGGACGAACATACCGACCTCGCCCGACGCAGCGGACAGCCGCTCGATCGCCTCGCGGATCGAGCGATAGAGACTGCCCACGGTGGGGTAGTCGCTCGCGTAGGTCATCAGGCGTTCCTCCGGCGCCTGGTTGTGATAGGTCTCGCGATGCGGGAAGCTTGCACCGTCGTCGATGCCATCGACCGAAGGGCGTTCGAGGTAGATGAAGTGCTCGATCGTGCTCAAGTCGAACGGGGCGAGCTCGATCACCAAGTCTGCGGGATACATCCCGGGCACGACCGGAAAGTTGGGCCGCATGAAGTTCGGGGAACCGCCGAGCGCCGACATCAAATTCGACACGAGCGCCAAGTGCGTCATCTCTTCAAGAGCAACACCGAGCACTACGCGGCGCCAGCGATCGATCACCGCGAGCTGTTCCTCGGTGACGCCCTCAGCGACCTCGCGCTTGAGCCCAAGCGCCGAGTACAGATACAAGCACATTAGGTTGTGCTCGAGCTCCGCCGCCTCACCGAGAGACGAGAACAACTGCACGCGAGACTCGATCACAATGTGTGAGGGTTCGGTCATAGCGCCGGGCGCACCTGTCACGGCTTCACGAACCGATAGGCGAAGCGATCGGTCTCTCCCTTGATCGAAGGATCGAACACCTTGATCGAGTGCTTGTCGTCCTTGTTCGCGAGCATGGTGCTTTCCGCGTCCAGTACGAAGCCGGCCGCCT
>CAZDGY010000573.1:0-4827 GCA_964504685.1 uncultured Kofleriaceae bacterium
CGGCACGCGCGCGCCGACACGCGACAACGCCCACAGATGGACGCCATCCTCGAGGCCCTTGCGCGTCGCCATGCGTTGCACGAGCTCGTCGCCAAGCTTGATCTTGTGCGCGGTCGGCAAGCGCTCGAGGCTCGCGACCGTTCGCCAGATCTCGGCGAGCTCCTGCTTGCTCGGCTTCACGTCGGCGAGCTTCTTGTTCTGCTTGGTGCTCGGCAGCACCAGCTGGGCGAGCCGATCGTAGAGCTGATCTTGCTGGCCCTTGACCAAGCCGCCGGCGATCCGCCGCCACGCGATCCACCACGCGAGCTTGTTCGGCTCGACTCTGCCAAACGCGAGCCCTTCGTTGAACACGCCCCACATCACGCGCGAGCGCCAGGCGTCGAGCGGTGCGCCGGTGCCTGGACGCAGCAAGAAGCCGGCGAGGTTGAGCCAGCGCTGCTCGTGATCGGCGGATTTCTTGCGATCGCCGGCGACCTCGACCAGCCCATCGAACAGAGCGCGCGCGACCTGCATCGTCCACTCGTCGCGGCGCGCCTCGAGCAGCATCTCGAGATCGCGAGTGAGCGTCGCCAAGCCGGTGCCCGAGGCGAACGCTTGCTTCGCGAGCGCGACCGCCTCGTCGGTCTTGGGATGTGGCTCGCTGCTCTCGCTCGGCGCCGCGGAAGCACCACCGGACCGCATGTCGAATCCGAGCTTCCACTGCTCGTGCGCTTCGCCGGTGTCCACGCATAGGATCTCGAGCGCGCCGAGCTCGGTGATATGAACGGCTAGCCGAACCGTGACCTCGCTGCGGCCACGCGCGCGCAACACGGTGACGATCGGCGGCAGCTCGAGGAGATCGCTGCCGTCGTCGAGCGTCTCGGGCCGGCCGTCGCCGATCGGAACGAGAGCTCCGGGCGAGTCCTGACGCGAGCTGCTCGAGTACAAGCGGAAGCTGACCGGCCGGTTCGTGACCAAGGTGAAGTCGCGTGCGAGCTCGACCCGCGCGCCGTCTTCGAGCCCACCCGGCGCGAGGCACACCGCCATGCGCTCGGCACCGCCGGTTTCTACGCCGACGTAGAACGCGCGCGGTGTGCCGCCCTTGATCCGCGTCGCCAAGCCGCGGCGAACGAGCCCGTAGTACGCGGCGCCCTGCGCGACCGCCATCTCGGGCATCGCGGCGGGGAGCTCGCGCGGCGCTCGGCCTTGCCAGCGCCCGATCTGATCGAGCACGCGCTCGCGCAGCGACGCCGGTGTCATCGCCCCGCCGTTGAACAACACCGCATCGATTCGCGCATCGGTCGCGACGTGGCGCTGCACGAACGACGCGAGGTGACGCGTGATCGCCGGATCGGCGGCGTAGGGCAGGCCGAACTCCTGCAGTCCACCGCGCGCGCGCGACAGCTGCGCATCGCGGGCGACGAGCGGGAAGAAGCCCTCGAACAGGATCTGATCGAGCTCGCTGCGCGTGATCTCGTCGCGCACGGTGCCGCCGATCATCTTGCTGCCGCGGCTCTGCACCGCGATCGGCGCACTCGCCGGCGCCGCATCACCGAGCAACGTCTCCTTCGCGAGCCGGCAGGCGTGGACGAGCCCGTGCCACTGCAGGGTGTCGAGCTTCCTGCCGGTCTTCTCGCCGACGCGTTGCTCGACGATCTTCGCGAGCGTGAGGTCGAGGTTGTCGCCGCCGAGCAGCAGGTGATCACCGACCGCGGTGCGCGTGAAACCGTCGGCGTCCACTTCGATCAGCGTGAAGTCGGTCGTGCCGCCGCCGACATCGAACACGAGCACGCGCTCGCCCGGCGTGAGCGACGAGCCGCGATGATCGAGCCAGGCGTAGAACGCAGCCTGCGGCTCTTCGAGCAGGACGACCGGCGGGAAGCCGGCCTTCGCAGCGGCTTGCAGCGTGAGCTCGCGCGCGGCTTCGTCGAAGCTCGCCGGCACCGTGATCAAGACTTCTTGCGCCGCGAGCAACGCGTCGGGGTGCGCGACATCCCACGCGCCGCGAATGTGACCGAGGATCTCGGCTTGCGCTTGGATCGGCGACAGCTTCGGTACGTCGACGCCGCCCCACGGCAAGATCGCCGCGCTGCGGTCGACGCCGGGATGACACAGCCACGACTTCGCCGACGCGATCATCCGCGACGCCATCCGCGCGCCTTGCGCCCGCGCGAGCTCGCCCACGACGATGCGCGACGCCGGATTCCACGGCAGCGCGGTCTCGTGCGGCGCGAGATCGTGCTCGCCCGCGAGGTAGATAAACGATGGCAGCTGGCGCCGTGCCGCGACTTCACCGGGCGCGATCAGTTGCGCGACCTCGAACACGCGGACGCGCGGATCGGCGGCGGCGGTATCGACGAAAGCCACTGCGGAGTTCGTCGTGCCGAGGTCGATGCCGATCAGGTAGCGCGCGGCCACGGCGCCGTCTTACCGCATCCGCGGCCACATGACAGCCGGCGAGCCTTGACCGTCGTCGCCTGACGGTTGGCGCGCCAGGCAACGAGATTGGCGCTAACGGATATGCGCCTACCCGCGAGGTCATGCCGTCCGAGTCGGCATGAACGCACGCATCGCCACCCTCGCTCTCGCCTCTCTCACCTCGTTGGCAGCCGCCTGCACCGACGACGCCACCAGTGGCGGCCCCGCCGAGACCTCCGGCAATGCCGAGCAGCAGCTCAGCCAGGCCGGCAATGGCGATGGCCCGTCGAGCAGCGACAAGCGGATCCTGAATTGCCAGCTGGAATACGAATCTTTCAGCCCGTTCGCGACCGAGCCGATCGGTAGCTTCGACGAGACGATCGGCAAGATCGTCAGCGAAGGTGCGACCGTTTCCGACGGCACGTATCAGCTCGGCATCGCGATCAACCAAGCCCCCGCGTACAACCTGTCGTTCAACGCGCAGCTGTCGACGGTCGCGACTGGAGAGATCGAGTCGTATGTCGTGCTGCCGTCGCCGCACGTCGGTGGCGCCTACTTGTTCGAGCTCGGCGCTCACATCCCCGCGGTCACGTTACCGATCGACGGCGGCGGCATGCAGGCGTTCGACTACCTGCGCGCGTACTGCTCGATTCGCAATCCGTCGTAGAGCGTTACTTCGTGAGCACGCCGACGATCGCGGCGATAAATGCGTTTGCATTGGTCGAGAAGTCATCGCCGAGCACCGGCCCGTCGCCGAGCTTGACCATGCGTGAACCGTCGCGCTCGCACAGCTGCGTGCGGTGGGTCTTGGTCGCGAGCACGTAGTCGTTCTCGAGCGTGAAGTAGCGAGCGATCGCGGCATCTTGCTTCTTCGCGATGAAAGCACACATGAACGCCTCGCCCATCTCGTTCGGCGTCGGGAGCGACATCACCCCGATGCGCCACGCATCGTGCTCCTTCGCGACGACTTGCGGCGTGTGCTTCACGCCGGTCTGCTCCCAAACGTGAGCGAACAAAGCGACGTCGCGCCGCTCCATCGCGGACATCACGACCGAGGCGCCCTTGAGCTTCATCACGTTCGGCAAGATGACATGAGCGATCGTATCGAGCGCGGTGGCCATGTCGACCAGCGTATCACTGCGCGGGCTCGTGCCCTCGCGTCGCGCGTGCCAAGACCGAAGCGGAAGGCACGCGCCGACGATGCGTTCGCGCGCGGAAGTCATGAACTGCACCATTCGGACGTGCTTCTCGGCGACCGCGTTCGCTGCCCACAGTGCCTCGACGAGCCGAGCGGGATGTCCTCGGTGTCGGACTCGATGGCCGCGAGCTCGGCCGCGATCTCGACGATCCGTTGTCTCGCCGTCTTCACTCGCGCTCGCGCACCGAGTACTCGAGCTTCCATCGACCGTGGCCATCGCGCGCGACGCACCACAGCTCGAGCGTGCCGACTTCGGTGACGTGCGCTTCGAGCCGAACCGGCACGAGCTCGCCGGCTTTGCGCTCGCCCTCGGCTTCGACCAGCTTCTCGACCGGATCGAGCTCGACGACGCCGGCGGCATCCGCGCCGATCAGCGCGCCCGCGGCATCGGCTTTGCGCGACGCCGACGCGAAGAACCGGAACGTCGCGGTCTCGCCGACGATCAAACCGAGCTCGTCATCGGGCAGCGCGACCGATTGGCCCTCTTCGAGGCCCTGCGGCGCGACGCACAATGCCTTCACCGGCGGCGCGAAGCCGGGAATCGCAGGCATCGCACTCTCGATCCCGATGTAATACGCGCGGGCGGTGCCGCCGCGGATCCGCACGCCCTTGCCGCGGCGGACTCGGCCGTAGTGAGCGGCGCCGAGCGCGACTGCGAGATCGAGATCCGCGCCTTGCAGGACCGCGACCTCGCGCCCCGCCCAGGTGCGCAGCAACTCGACGATGCGCTCGCGCAGCCGCGACGACTTCATCACGCCGCCGTTGAACAACACGGCGGTCGGCATTCGGCCGAACCGGCCCAAGAACTCGGCGAGGTGACGTGTGATCGCTGGATCGTGCGCGTACGGCAAGCCCATCTCGCGCAGGCCGCCGGCGCGGCGCTTCTCGGCGCGCGCATCGGCACCGACCTTGGGCAAGAAACCGTCGACCAACATCGCCTCGGCGTCGGCGCGCGTGACCTCGGCCTTGATCGTGCCGCCGATCAGCTTGCTGCCGCGCGCGAGGATCGCGATCGGCGCCGAGGCCGGCGCGTCATCGGCGAGCAACGTCTCCTTCGCGCGGCGACACGCATGCACGAGCGCGCGCTGCTGCAGCGCATCGAGCGTCTTGCCGGCATCGGCGAGCTGCTTGCCGACGAGCGCGGCGAGCGCGAGATCCATGTTGTCGCCGCCGAGCAAGATGTGATCGCCGACGGCGATGCGCTCGAGCGCGAGCGCGCCGCCGTCGTCCGC
>CAZDGY010000574.1:0-4812 GCA_964504685.1 uncultured Kofleriaceae bacterium
GCTCTGAACCGCTCGGGCCATCGACACAACCGAACAACGCCACCGACGTGACAAATGCTGCGAGCTTCATAAGAGTTTTCCCTTCGCCAACATGGCGAGCACTACATCGGCCCCGTCGGCGCCTGATATAGGGGTCAGCTCTGGCGCGACCAGATCGGATGCGCGGCCTTCAATCGTTCGTGCTCCGCGCGTCGCTCGATCGGTAGCTTGCCGTTGCGCTGCGCGAGGTGCTCGAGCTCGAGCCGCGGCTCGACGCTGACGACCTCATCGGTCGCCGCAAGCGCATCGCGCCATACATCGACGTCGGCGTCGTCCGCGATGCAGCGCAACACGCGCGCGACCGAGCGATCTGCAACAGACAGTTCTGCTGACGCGAGCTCGTCGAGTGTGCGCCCGAGCTCCACTCGATCGGCCATCGCCGCTTGGATTCGCGCGATCAGCAATTGATCCCAGTGGGTCGTGCCTTCGCCATGTCCGCGCTGGAGAGACAGGCAGCGGCGTGCGAGCGGCAGTGCCTCACCGACGTGACCTTGCCAGAGCAGCGCTTCGGACAAGTTATACGTCGCGATCCGCTCGAGCGACGCTTGACCGAGCTCGCGGGCGATCTGAATCACCGCGCGCAGATCTTCGGCACAGCGCTCGACCTGACCTTGCGCCGACCAGAACCACGACAGGTTCGCGAGTGCCGCACCGAGATGAAATCGATCGTGCCTCGCCTCGCACAGCGGGAACACCTTGTCGAAGATCGCGCTCGCGCTCGGGTAGTTACCGAGGTCGACGAGGGCACATGCGAGCAAGACCCCAGCGATGATCTCCGGATCGTGCCGAGCTCCAGCACTCGCTCGCGTCCGGACATCGGACAGCACAGACGCGGCCTCAGCAAAGCGCTGAGTCCGGAACAAGCTGCGACCTTCCGCGAGAGAGAGCTCGATGGCCAGCGCCGGCACCGGATCCGCGTCGTACTGCGAGCGTGCTTCGGCGGCCAGGCGCGCTGAACCGTCGAAGTCGTCGCTCCAATCGAGCGCGGTCGCCTTCTCGAGCAGAGCTTCGAAGCCGAGCTCGCGATCGCCGATCTCGGCCGCGATCGCGCTCGCCGCGTCGAGATCCTCGACCGCGTCGCGCATGCGTTGCTGGCGATAACGCGCGCGCGCGCGTCCGAGCAGTGCACGCGCACGATGGACATCGCGGTCATCGAGATTGCGCACCGCGCCGGAGAACGCTTGGTCGGCCTCGAGCGACCGATGCTCGCGCTCTGCCACTTCGCCGATCATGGCGAATGCTTCGGCCGCGACCGCGCGAGCGCCTACGGCTTCGGCATGGGCGGCGACGCGCTCGGCCACTCCGGGCTCGGCGAGCGGGCGCGTGCGCAGTAGGGCGAGCGCGGCTTCGTGGATCGCTCGACGCTCGGCGTCGTCGGTGGTCGCGTACAGTCCGTCCTCGACGAGCGGCTGGGCGAATCGCCAGCCACCCTCGTTCGCGACGAGCACGCCGGCACCGACGAGCTCGCGCGTTCCGACCTCGAGATCTACTGTCGTCGTCGCCCCGCCCCGCCGCTCCACCGCGGCGAGCAAGGCCTCGAGCTCGATCGCTCTGAGCTCGCCGCCGAGCACCGCGCACACCCGAGCGAGCGCGACGATTTCGGGCGCGAGGCCGGCGATCTGGCGAGCCGCGAGCCACGGCCCGAGCGCGATCGGCTCGAGCTCGTCGAGAGCACTCGTGTCGAGCATGAATCCGCCGCCCGGGCGTGGCCGAATCGCGCCGCGGCCGTGGACCTCTTTGACGAGCATCGACAAGTGAAGCGGGTTGCCGTGGGCCAAGCTCGTCAGCCGGCGCAACGCCCGCAGCGGCGGGTAGTCGGCCGGGCGTAGCAACGCGGTCGCCATCGCGACCGCAGCGTCGTCGTCGAGTGGCACCAACACGTCGCGGCGATGGCGATCGGCGCGCGTGCCGAGGCCAACGCGACGCGCCTCGAGCCGGCTGCCGGCGATGCCGAGCAACCAGAAGCGCAGTGGCTCGCCGCCGAGCGTCGCGTACTCGAGTGCGTCGAGCAGATCGTGATCGGCGTAGTGCAGATCGTCGACGATCACCGCGAGCGGCTCACGCCGGGCGATCGAGCGCAGTGCATCGCCGACGCCGCGCACGATCGGGCCGTCGGGCGTACCGATCAGCTCCTCGAGCGCGGCCGACCCAGGTTTGCCCGAGCCCGGCGCCGGTATCGCGCCGACGTGAACGCGCGCTCCGAGCTCGCGCAAGCGACGAGCGAGCTCGGTCGCGAACGCGGTCTTGCCGGCGCCGGGCTCGCCGATCGCGAGCGCGAACGCGGGACCCGGTGAGCTCCACGTCGCACCCGCCGCACCGCCGGGCGCGCGCAGCACCGCGGCGGCATCGGCGACGAGGTCGGTGAGCAGCGCTTCGCGTCCGAACAGCTCGGCGACCTCGCCTTCTTCGGCGAGCGCGTGCAGATCGCTGCCGAGCAAGCGCCGCGTCGGCACCTGCGCGACGCTCGCGAGTGCACCGGTCATGACGACGCCGGTCCATGTCTCGGCCGGCAGCCACGACTCCGGTCGCTCGACCGGCTCGCCGTGCAACGTCGTGACCCCGGAGGTCGAGCCGACGCCGACCGCATCGAGGTGCAGCGCGACGCGGGCGCCGGCGGCGACGAGCTCGCGCGCCGAAGCGATCGCCGCGGCCGCGGGATCGGCGTGTTCGGTCGCGAGCGCCCCCGCGAGCACGCGCCGGCCGCGTTGCGACGCGATCGTCAGCTTGCGCGCAGACAACAACCCGAGCAACGCACGATCGACGCGAGGCAGCTCCGCCCAGAGCAGCACGACCGGCTGCTTGCCTTCGCGGATCATCGACATCGAGTGCGTCATCTGCACCGGCGATTGCTCGTCGCGCGCCGCGATCAGCCGCGCGCGGGCCGCCGCAGCGCTCGCCGGTCGAAGCTCGGGTCGCTTCGCGAGGCAATCCTGACACAGCGACTCGACGACCGCCGAAACGGTCGCGAGCGCGCGCGCGGGCGGCGGACGCAACGCTTGATGTGCACGCTCGAGCGCCGCGGCATCGCCGAGAAACGGTGGCCGGCCGGTGACTAGCTCGTACAGCACGCAGCCGAACGCGTAGATGTCGGAGCGCTCGTCCGCGGTCGCGGAGTCGCGCGCTTGCTCGGGCGGCATGTACTCGAGCGAGCCGACCTGCACGCCGGCGCGCGTCGGGTCGTCCGGATCAGTCGGCAGTTTGCGCGCGAGCCCGAGATCCAAGATCACGACCGCGCCACTCGGCGTGCGCACGAGGTTGTCTGGCTTGAGGTCGCGATGTGCGAAACCGGCGGCGTGGATCGCGACGAGCGCGTCGAGGATCGCGATGCCGAGTTGGATCGCCTAGCCGGGCCGACACGGGCCGTTCATCGTGAGGTCGGCGAGCGTCGTGCCGATGATCCGCTGCATGATGATCCACGCGCGGCCATTTGCGGTAACGCCGGAATCGAACACGCGCGGCACCGCCGGGGCGCCGATCGCGACCATCGCCTCGGCTTCGCGCAGCATGCGCGCGCGCCCGAGCTCGTGGTTGGCATGGGCGAGCTTGAGCACGCGGTCGGCTCCGAGGTCGGAGCCCAACTCGATCGCCCACACAGCGGCGAACCCGCCCGAGCCGAGGCAATCGCCTAGCGCTTCCGGCCACACCGGCCGCTCGGGATCCGGCGCCGACGGCTCGCTGGACGGACCACCGTGGACCGGACACGGCTGTCCCGACTTGAGCCGGCGGTGACAGGTCGAGCAACGGGCCACGTCGCGAATGTAGCGCGCTGCGTGCTACGGTCACCCCTCCGTGGTCGAGTTCGTGATCGAGGCAATGGTCGATGCGGTGTTGGTCGTCGACGCCGAGGGCCGAGTTACGATGTCGAATACCGCGGCATCGCATCTCTCCGGGCATTCGCGCGAAGCACTGAAGGGCATGCAAGTCGGCACGCTGCTGATCGACGAGAGCTCGGGCCTTCGCACGATCGTGCGGCGCCGGATCGAAGAAGGCGACGTGTTGCGCCGAGAGGAGTCGTGGCTCGTCACGACCGGTAAACAACGCATTCCGGTGTCGGTCACCGGCTCGCCAGTGATGGGCGCGAAAGGCGAGCTCGTCGGCATCGTCTTGGTCGCCCGAGACATCCGCGAGATCCGCCAGCTGCTCGCCGACAAAGAGGCCGAGATCGGCGCGCGGCGAGTCGCCGAAGACGAGCTGCGCAAAGCGAAGGCATCGATCGAGCAGCAGCTCGACGACGCTCGCAAGCAGCTGTTGCTCGCCGAGCGCCGCGCGACGCTCGGCACTCTCGCCGGCGGCGTCGGTCACGAGCTGCGCAACATCGCGCAGATCCAGGTCGCCGCGGTCGACGAGCTGCAGCAGGCGCTCGCCGCGCACGAGAACATCGAGGAGCTCGCCCGTCAGATCCTGCCCGACCTCGAGCGGGTGGGCGAGCACATCACCGCGCACGGGCAACGGCTGATGCAGCTCGCGCGGCCCGGTCCGGATCACGTCGGCCCACTCGATCTCAACACGGTCGCACGCGACGTCGCGACGATGTTGCGCGGTGCCGGCAAGCTCGGCCGGATCGATCTCGCGATGGAGCTCGGTCCCGAGCCGCTGATCGTCACGGTCAACCGCACGCGGATCGAGCAGATCCTCGTCAACCTGCTTGTCAACGCGGTCGATGCGATCACCGGCAGCGGCGCGATCACGCTGACCGTCAAGCCGAGCGACGATGGCAAACGCGCGATGTGCGAAGTGCGCGACACCGGCAGCGGAATGTCCGCCGAGCTGCTC
>CAZDGY010000575.1:0-4806 GCA_964504685.1 uncultured Kofleriaceae bacterium
CGGTTTGCCCGAGCCCTTCTGGTCGTGGATGAACAGCACGCTCGCGCGATCGGTCGAGTCTGCGAACGACCACCAGATCTGAATGCCGCCATCGCGCTCGCCGCCGTGCGGCTTGCCGAGGATCTCGCTGAGCGCGTTATACGGTGAGCGCAGCTTTGCTTCCGACTTGAACACCGCCTCGGCAGCTTTGTCCGGTGCGGCGCGATAGCGGGATAGCGGCTTTTTCATCATGGGTCTCCGGTTCCGGCCTCGTCGAGCCAGCGCGCGATTTGCTCCAGCATCGCCGGATCTTCGCGCGACTGCCAGCGATCGGGCCGCCCAGCGGCCTCCCAACGCAAAAGTTGTACGAGCGCCTCGACGTCGGTCGCGTTCCCGGCGAATGGCGGCATGAACGCCTTGGTGTGCTGCAGCTTCGCGATGTTGAGGCGGATCTGGTCATCGGTCCATACCCGGGTGAGCTCGACGAGGGCGTTTGCCCCGTTCAGCGTATGGCAGGCGTCGCACAGCGCGCGCTCGACCTTCGCGCCATGCCTGAGCTGTTCGCTCGGGTAGCGCGCGGCATCGCGCAGCGGATACGGATCGTCCGTGACCGCGCCGTCGTGCCGCAACGCCGCGACCTCGACCGGTCGGATCGAATCGGAGTACAGCGCGCCGCGCACGGTGTACGGCTTGCGCGCGCCCTCCCGCACGAACTCGCCGGCTCCGGTCGCTCCGAACGCGAGCGCGACGAGCAACGTCGCCGTGGCGCCGCTGATGTACAGCCGCTTGACGACCAGGCCGACGATCGCATACGCGCCGATCAGCAACGACGAGCCTGCCGCGATCACGACGAACATCGACATCGCGGCGCTACCACCGAGCAGCCACGACCGGCTGTCCGCCGGGAGCACGAGGAAATACCACAGCGCGAGCAACGGCATCGCCGCCATCGGCACCATGAACCGCGCCGCTTGCCGGACCAACACCGCGCGCCGTTCGCGCGACAGATCGAGCGTATTGATCACGACGCACGCGGCGAGCGATCCGAGCGCCATCGCGACCGCGGTGCGATACAGCAGCGACGGCCAGAAGCTCGGGTTGAAAAACCCGGTCCACACCCCGCCGTCGGCGTGCGGCGTGCCCGGCGTCAACTGCCAGCTCAGGATGCCGTTGATCCAGAACAGGCTCATCCACGCCGCCGCCGCGTAGAGCGCGAGCAGCTGGATGCGAGCGCGATCACCGAGCCGCTTGCCGACGCGAACGAACGCGTAGCCGGCGACGACCTCGACCGAGAACCACACCCATTCGGTCGCCCATAACCAGTGAAACCGATCGATCATCAGGCCGATCGTGCGCGCGCCGACTGCGATCGACACGAACCAGATCGCAACGCCGGTCAGCGCTCCGAGCACGAAGCTGATCAGCACGAGCAGCGAGAAGAACCCGTCGACGAAGGCGCGTGCATCGGGCGAGCGACCGCGCTGGGCGAGCCGTTCGAAGTAGCACAGCAGCAGCCCGCCGCCGATCGCGAACTGCGCGAGGAACACGTGGACGATGCCCACGCCTCCGATCACCATCCCCTTCATCGCCGGTCCGAAGTCGTTGACCGGATAGAACGGGATGACTGAGTCGAGCGGGCTTGCCACGCACGTTCGATGCTACTTCGTCGCTGCTGGAGGCGTAACCGACACGCGCGCTTTGTCGCAGATCGTCGCGAGCTGTGCGGCATCGCTCGCCGGTGCGAGCGCAGCTGCCTCGCGAAACGCTACGGCCGCGCTCGCGTATGCGGCGGCCCCGCCCTTGGGTGCGAGGTAGTCTTTGTAGAGCACGCCGAGGTCGTACGCGGCTTCGCTGCGCTGGGGATCGCGGCGCCGGGCTGCTTCGTAGGCCGCGCGCGCCGCATCGAAGCGACCGGCTTGCCGCGCGACAATGCCGCGTGCGACGTCGAGCTCGTAGTCATCGGCCGCAGGCGCGATCGCCGCGAGGGTCGCCGCCGCTCCCGCTTCGTCCAGGCCATGGAGCTGAGTGAGCGCGAGATCCGCCAGAGCGCCCGCCAGCATCGGTCCGGCCTTGACCGCTGCATCGAATCGATTGCGCGCGATCGGCCATGCGCCGAGCCGTGCGGCGATCACGCCGGCGAGGAGCTGGGTCGCCGCCGAGCTATCGCCGAGCGCCTCGAGCGCGCGGACTTCGAAGCTCGCACGCGGCAGCGCGCCGGCGGCGAGCGCCCGCAGTGCCGCAGTTTGATGTTGCGCGATGCTCGCGGTCGCGGCCGTGACTGATTGGGTCGGCGGTGCGAGCTCGTCGGGCACAGGCACGAGCTCTCGGGTCGCGGCAAACGCCGGGTCGAGCCGCGCGCGCCCTTGCACGCAGCGCTCGGTCCACTCGTCGCTCCAACCGAGCTCGACAGCGTGCTCGACGCACGCCCGGTACACCTCGCGCGCATGCTCGATCACGGAGTCGCTCTGTTCATCGAACACGGAGCAATACGCGCTCACCACGTCGGGGCCTTGCGAGCGGATCGAATCGGGTAGCGGCAGTGCGGCCAGATCCGCGGCGAATTGCTCCCAGACTTGGCCGCGGCGATAGAGCGGAGCTAGCAGGGGGGCGTGGTCGGTCGCGAATGCGGCACTGTAGGCATCGCCCACCGTGCTCGCGCGCTTGATTCGTTCGGCGACCCAACGCTCGAGCGCCTTGTTGTCCTGCGCGTTCGGCGGCGGCACTGCGAACGTAGCTTCGAAATCGCGATCGATCGCGATCGTGCGGGCGCGCAACGCTGCATCTCGCAGGGCATCCCCGCGGACCTTCACCTTCGCCGCAGTCGCGATCGCCGCCTGCGCCTGATCGCGCGCCTGCGCGGCGAGCGTTGCGTTGCCCCTTGCAGCGGTGAAGCTAACCGCAGTCGAGCCGCAGGTCGTCCCCGCCGGCGGTGGCGCTGCCCGCGCGACGCACAGTCCTTCGACGAGCGGCACCGAGCACGATTGCTCGACGAGCGCGAGCGCGAGCCGAACGTGCGCTTGCGCGACGCGCCCGGGATCGTCCGTCGCGGCGAACCTCGCGAGGTACCGGCGGAGGTGTGCGACGAGCGCTGCGACGTTGCCGCGTTCGTAGATCGGCGTGGCTTCCCACAGCGCCGCTGCGGTGTCCGGCGCGCGTGGAAACCAGATCAGCGCGTGCTCCACGTCGGCGAGCTGCTTCGCATCATCGCCGAGCGCCGCGCGTAACTCGATCGCTTGGCCGAGCGCAGCCGGGGCGTCGCGATTGGTCTTGGCGTGCTCCGCGGTCTGCTCGAGCCGCGTCGCTTGGTCGGCGAGTAGATCGGCGTCCGGATCGGCCGTCGCCGTCGCCGTCGCCGCGGCGATCGCGATCGCGACGCGAGTTGCCCACACGCACATTCGACAACGCGGCGCGCGATCGGTTGCGCGCTAAAGTCCGTTGCAGCCGATCGCGCGCGTCGAGATGCCGGGCATGCCCGACAACCCGGCCGAAATGCCGCCCGATCCGCCGAGACCGGCGACCAGCGTCGACGACGGGAGCGTCACGCTCGACGTGCCGAGACAGACGAGCGCGACCGACGGTCCGCCGCCGCCGCCGCCGCCGTGCCCACCTGTGCCACCGTTGCCACCGCCCCCACCCGCCGCGCCGCAGCCCGCATCATCTTGATCGCCGCTACCGCCGTACGGACCGCCGCCGCCGCCGGTGCCGCCGAGTCCGCCCGCGCCACCCGTGCCGCCGCGACCGCCGCTACCACCCGCGTTCGCGACGACCATCGCCGACTTGAGATCGTACGTCGAATCGACCGCGACGATGCCGAACGATCCGCCGCCGCCGGTGCCGCCAGTGCCGGCGGTGCCCGCGCACCCACCCGCTCCGCCGCCGCCACCCGACGAGCCGGACGAGTCGCAGTTGTTCGTGCCGCCACCGCCACCGCCACCGCCACCGCCGCCGCTGCCCGCGCCGCCAGTGGTGCCTGCACCGCCGCCAGCAGCGACATAGGTGGCGGCGAGAAACACGCCTTGCGCAGCGCCGGCCGCGCCGTTAGTGCCGAGCGCGCCAGGAGCACCCGGGTTGCCGGTTCTGCCGTCGCCGATCACCGACGGGACATTCGTGCAGTTGCCGGCGCCGTGACCGCCACCTTGGCCGCCGGTTCCGCCACCGCCGCCGTTCGCGCCGCCGCCGCCGGTCGCGCCCGCGCCGTCGCCGACACCCGGGCTGCCGCCGGCACCGCCGCTGCCGCCGCACGCCGAGAACCCGCCGGCGCCGCCGTTCGGCGGGGTGTTCTCGTCGCAGAACAGGCTGCTCGAGTCCTCGACCCCCGCGCCGCCGGGCAACCCACCGTTGCCGCCGAGCCCGAGCGTGCCCGCTACACCATCGATCCCGTTGCCGCCGATGCCGGGGGTGATCGTGACGCCGTCGAGCGCGACCATCGTCGATGTGGTCAGCAACACCGCGATCGAGCTCGCGCTACTGGCGGTCGCGTCCGCGCTCTTGACCGTCACGCCATCGAGCGCGGTCGCGACGCTGATCGCATCGAACGTCACGGTCGGCGACCCACCGTCGACTTCGGTGACCTGGTTCGCCGGATCGCGGTTCCACCGCGAGTCGAAGCCGCCGTAGATGCTGACGCCACCTTGCATCGCGATCGACTCGGCGTAGTGGCCGTATTGCACGAGCACGGCGAGCGGCGGGCTCGAGACACCGGCCTTCGCGATGCCGGCGCCGATCGTATGCAGCGGAGCGTCCTTCGTGCCGGGCGACGCATCGTCGCCGGTGACCGCTACGTAGATGCCATCGCACGGCGCACCACCGCAACCTGCATCGGGCGTG
>CAZDGY010000576.1:0-4801 GCA_964504685.1 uncultured Kofleriaceae bacterium
AGGGAGGCGCGCCGGTGGCGGTGTTTATGCGGAGCGGGCACATCGTGAAGGTTAGACGAGGCTTCGTCGAGGAACCACGACACCCACCGTCGAGCCCGATCTCGACGGCGATCCGGTACGCGCTGAATCAATGGCGCGAGCTCGGCCGCTTTCTCGACGACGCTCGTGTGCCGCTGGACAGCTGCGCGGTCAGGCGGGCGACCAGCTGAGACTGAGTGCTCTCGCGAACGTTGCGCTCGAGACCGTCGGACCAATAGCTCGAGACCCGACGATGTCCGCCAGCACGGAATTCGTCGAGCGCGGCCGCGAACCCCGCGAAGCTAGCAGCAGTGATCAAGCAACCATGAACGGAGAACGCAACTTGATCGATCAGCTCTGGCCGATGTGCACGCGCGGCCCAGGAAACGACACCTGCTGCTCGATGCGGGAGTCTCTGTGTCATCGACGACTTGCGGCTCCCCCGGCGCGCGTGATCAGCAGCGCGCTGGTCAACGGTCGCAGCAAGTTCCGCATCGCCGGTTTCGAGGAACCTCGCGATCGGAGAAGGACTCCACACCTTTGCAGCGGGAGCCGCCGCTTCACGCGCGAATGCTTGCAATAGTGTCGAGACATCCTCAGCAGGTGCATCAGGGCGGACACACATTGGGCCGGATCCGCTCTCCATGGCCGCGAGCAACTCCTTGAACACATCCGGCGTATGGCCTTTTTCGACGAATGCAAAGAGAGGCGTCTTGACGCTCGGATCCGACATGACTGGGACGGTACTCGGAAACACCATGCGCGCTCGACTCCTCGTCGCGTCGCAGCGAAATCAACCCTCACCTACCTCGCCGACGTCATCCCGCGCGTGCAGGATCACCCCAAGCGCCGGCTCGACGAGCTGCTGCCGGGGCCGTGGTCGCGCTCTCGCGCCGGCGCCTAGCCCACATCGCAGATCGTACGGTTACGGCTGGTGCGCTCGATGCACTTCGTGGCGCTATGGAGCCCAGATGAAGCCCCTCGCCAAACTGCTTACCGTCGGTGCCGGATTTGCGGCTGCATCGTACGCGACCTACATCGCCAGCGCCTGGTTGCGCTACGGACGCGTCAAACCAACGCATGACGACGAGCTGCTCGATGCGTTCATGCCCGCTTACGACGTCTACGAGCAACACGCGATTGCAGTCGACGCGCCAGCCGATGTCGCGCTCGCCGCTGCGAAGAGCATTGACCTCGCAGAATCGCGCATAGTTCGCGCGATCTTCCGCGCGCGCGGGCTGATTTTGCGCAGCAAGCCGGGTGTGCGTGCGCAACAGGGCTTGTTCGAGGACATGAAGGCGATGGGCTGGGGCGTGCTCGCAGATGTTCCAGGGCGCGAGGTCGTGATGGGCGCGGTGACGAAGCCGTGGCAGGCCGATCCGGTATTTCGCCCGCTGCCTCCCGACGAATTCGCCGTGTTTGCGGAACCCGACTACGTCAAGATCGCGTGGACGCTGCGCGCGGATCCGAGTCCCTTGGGCGGCTCGACGTTCCGCACGGACACACGCGCCGTCGCGACCGATGCCGGCGCGCGCAGGAAGTTCCGCCGGTATTGGTCGCTGCTGTCGCCCGGGATCATCCTGATTCGCTCGGCGATGATGCCGGCGCTGAAGGCTGCCGCCGAGCGTGCGTGGCGGATCGAAGGCGACGACATCCTGTCCAATGCACACGCGCAACTCACGCACGCCACGACGATCGCCGCGCCGCCGAAGGACGTCTGGCCGTGGCTGATCCAGATGGGCTGTCGCCGAGGAGGCTGGTACAGCTGGGATCGGCTCGACAATGCCGGCGTCCGCAGCGCGGACCACATCATTCCCGAGCTGCAACATCTCGCGATCGGCGATGTGCTCCCTGTGCGACCGGTCGGCGACGAAGGTTTCGAGGTTGTCCGCATCGTGCCCGAGAGAGCGCTCGTGCTGCGCGGCACCTCGCCAGCGTGGACGGGCACGTGGGCGTTCGTGCTCGAGCCACTCGGCCCCGCCGCGACTCGACTCGTGACTCGGTATCGCGCGGCGTATCCACCGAGCGTGAAACTTGCGTTGCTCGTGCCCGCGATGACCGCGATCCACGCGGTGATGGAGCGGAAGCAGCTGCGCACGATCAAACATCACGTCGAGCACATGCACTCGTCATAGCGCAACAACAAACACAGAGTTAGGCGCGTGGCAGCGTCGTGGCAGCGTTAGCCAAACTGACCTAACTGCGTGAAGTAAAAGTGGAGGCGGCGGGAGTCGAGCTACTTTGCGGCGGTGAGCTCGACGCCGGTGACGTGCTCGGCCGCTCCGAGCGTGATCAGTCGCCGCGCGCCCGAGCCGACGCGCAATTCGTAGGTGCTCGCGATCAGATCGGGGATCTCGAACGTGCCATCGGGCCGGGCCACGATCGTTCGCGTCGCGCCGGTCCCCGCCTGATCGCTATATCGCGCCGTGTCGCGCGTGACGACGATCGCCGCGTTCGGGATCGGCTGATGCGCCGCGTCGCGCACGACACCAGCGATCGAACCACCGGTAGTCAACGCAAAGTCGACCCGCGCAGCGTCCCGCGTGCCCCCTTCGCGCTCGAGAGGCATGGCTCCAGCGCGCGACACCGCGATGACAGCCCTCTCCATCCCAACGCGGTGGATATTCGCGCTACCGATCGCGAGCTCGTAGTGTCCATTGCCGTCGGTCAAGGTGACACTGACGCGCGCCTGGTCACCGATATCGATCGCCTCCACGCGCGCTCCCGGCGCCGGACGGCCGTCCTCGGTAACGTCGCCGTGGATAATGGTCCTCGGATGCCCAGTCATCCGGACGTCGTAGGCCAGTTCGTGCCCGGCGACAATCTCGACGACGCCGGAGGTCGTGACCTCATCGCTCCGCGAGGCGGACATATGCCAGAGGGCCGGCGCTAGCGACACGCGATACTTTCCGTCGCGATCGGTTTGGATATAGATCGGGTCGCGCCCCTCGATCGCGAATCGTAGGGTCGCATCGGCGACCGGCCGCTGGTCGTCGGTGACGATCCCGACGACCGTTCCGGTCCCCGTCGACGGCGAAGCGTACGTGACGGCGGACACGAGGAGCACGACGATCCAGCTTCGCATCTCTCGTCGCTTATCACGCGCCGAACGTTGCGAAGATGAAAAACGCCTTAGCGTTCACGCCTTCTTCGGCTGTGCCGCCAGCAGCGCACCGAGCCCACCGACGACCGCCAGCCCGATCGTGACCAGCGCGAGTGACCGCGGTGCGGCGCCGTCGAGCGGGCCAGTCTCGACATACGGATACACCGCCGCCGAGAGCGCCGCGCCGTCGATCGAAACCATCACGCAGAAACAGCATGGCACTTGTAAACGTGTCGTCGCCGAGAACATGATCGGCTCCGCGGGGCCGAACGATCCGAACCCGGGCGCGTGGACCGGCACGACGAACCGTGGTCAGGGCACTGGCATCGATTGCAATGCTTGGACGTCGACGGCCTTGTTGCCCGACCCGGCCAAGGGCAACTTCGGGGAGTTCACGATCGACATTCCCGCGAACGTCTCGTGGAGCGCCATGGCCGTCGACGAACCTAAGCCGCGGTCGTGCTAACCGATCCGTATTGACGTCTAGCTGCAGGCGCGCTTGACGCCGCCGGCGCACGCCTGCTTGCGTCGCACACGCGCGGCCTTGTCGTCTCTTGGGCCGCCGCGACCGCGGGCGAGCATCGTCGCCAGGTTGTAGCAAGCGGCGGGCTCGTCGGCGTCGCACGACTTCGCGTAGAACGTCCGCGCGCGCGCCGCGTCCGCCGCCACGCCGGTGCCCCGGTCGTAGGCGAACGCGAGCTCGAAGCAGGTCTGCGGCTCCGCATCACATGCCTGCTGGAACAACGCGAACGCGCGGGTCAGGTCCTGGGGGACGCCGCCGCCGTCGCGTAGCGCGATGCCCTGCTCGCGACAGCCGCGCGGTTCGCCGGCCGCGCACGCGCGCTCGAACGTCACGTACGCGCGTTTCGGATCGGCCGGCATGCCGACGCCGTCGCGCGCAGCGACTCCGAGGTTGTAGCAGCCAAACCCGGACCCGCCTTCGCAGCTCTTGAACAGCGCGTGCGTGCCCAGCTCAACGTTCTTCGCATGGTCCTTCGTGCCACCGACGTCGTGCAACAGGTTCAAACCGACCAGGGCACACGCGAGGGGCATCTCGAAGTTCTTGCCGCACGCCCGGATAAAGTACACCTGCGCGCGGTCCGGATCCGGCGTGCCGAGCGCGTTGCCGCGCAGCAGATACGCCGCACCGACGCAGCTCATCGCGTGGTCCATCTGGCACCCGCGATCGAACGTCTCGAACGCGGCCCTGGGGTCGCTCGCCTCAAGCTGCGTGCCGCGTGCATAACAGGCTTCGCCGTCGCCGCACGCGGAGGGCTCGGCAGTCGCCGCCGTAGCGAGCAGCGCGAGCGAGCACAGAACGAGCGAGCACCGCATCCGCGGACTCTATGCCAAGTGCCCGCAGCGTACCACCGCAGAGCGTCAAGCCGCATTCGGCGGCGCGGCCGGCGCGGCAAAAGCGCGTTGCGGCGTCGACGACCGCGGCGACGGTCCGGCGCAGGATCATGTTGCCGCCGCGGCAGCGTTTGATGCGGCAGAATCGTCTTGCCCACAAGCACACGCTACAGCCAGACATAACCGTGGGCGGATGCGCGCCCCGCCGGGGAAAACCGAATAACGCATGGCCGCTGCCAGTCCAGGCGGACTGTCTGGACCCAGGACATTGGCTAGATATCCAGCAAGCGACTGCTCTATTGCATGGGTCAAGACCTGCTCGATTCG
>CAZDGY010000577.1:0-3106 GCA_964504685.1 uncultured Kofleriaceae bacterium
GGTACTTCTTCACGCGAAGGTTGCGGAACGCGGAGCCGTCGACCACTTGGTGCTGGAGAATGACGACGCAGTCGACCATGAACTGCATGACGCCGTAGTGTCGTTCGATCTCGGGTCCCCCGAACTTCTGGGTGATGATGCCGGTCAGCCCGGTCCGGCTCAGCCAATCGCGAACGCGATAGAGCTCTCGGCGCTCGGCGACAGGATTGTCGAGTAGCGTGAGTAAGACGTCGATCCCGTCGAACACCACGATCTTTGCGTCGATCTCCTTGGCCTTCGCTTCGAGAATCGTGAGCAGGCCGATGAGATCGAACTCGCCGGCGGTGACCACTTCGGGCTCGAGCCGCGCGTCGAGGAAGAACAGTCGTTTCTTCTCGAGCGCTGGCAGGTCCCAGCCGAACGTGGCGGCGTTCGCGACGATCTGGCGCGTGGTTTCTTCGAACGCGACGAACATGCCGGCTTCCTTGCGCACGCGCGCAGCGGTGACCAACGCCTGAAGCGCGAACACCGTCTTGCCGCACCCGGGCCCGCCCATGACCAGGGTCGTCCGTCCGCATGGCAGTCCACCCTGTGTAATCTCGTCGAAGCCTTGGATGCCGGTAGGTAGCTTTTCGACTGCCATGCCCGCCGCCGCCCTTGGTCTGACCGCCATAGCTGCCTCCGCAATGTCCTCGTGCAACACGGAGTCCACCGCAGATGTTCATCGAATGTGTAATGACGAGCTAGTCGGGGGCGGTGTTCCGCACACCGGGCGAGCCAGCTACGGCTTCTTCGCCATCGGTGGATACACGCACGCCGCGAGTGCTTTGCAGCCGACCTGGTCCCAGCACGCGAGCACTGCCTTCGCATAACCGGCGTCTTCTCGGGACTTGTCAAAGCACTGGACGCGATGAATCGCTCGGCGTTCCTTTGCGTTCGACGGCGGCGCATCGTGAAATGCCGAGCCGAGCTTCCCCGCGAACTCTGGGTCATCGACGATCTGCGCGGCCGAAGCCACCATGAGCTCGTCGAGGCACGGCTCCGCGCGTGGAAACACCGCGTCGCAGCGCTCGTCGTCGGTCATCTTCTCGAACTTCTCGGCGGTGGGCTTGGCGTAGAAGTCCTCCGAGCCGTGGCATGCCGCCATCAGCGTGAGGATCGCGATCGCCGCCGGTCTCGACATGCGCCGACCCTACACCGTCGCACGGCCGGACGGCGCGTTAAGCTCGCGCCGTGCTCTCGCTCATCGGCATCTCGAAGGCGTTCGGCGCGCGGCGCGCGCTCGCCGGCGTATCGCTCGAGGTCGCTCGCGGCGAGGCGGTGCTGCTCGTCGGCGAGAACGGCGCGGGCAAGACCACGCTACTGCGGATCGCGACCGGCTATCTCGACGCCGATGCCGGCAGCGTGACGGTCGATGGCATCGCGATGGCGGCTCCGCGCGAGCGTGCACAACGCCGCCTCGGCTATCTGCCCGAGCAAGCGCCGGCGCCGGGCGAGCTCGACGTTCGCGCCCACCTCACGTTGCGCGCGCGGTTGAAGGGCTGCGGCACCGCCGAGGTCGCGCGCGTGATGGCCGCGGTCGCGATTACCGAGCGCGCGGGCCAGCGGATCGCGACGCTCTCGAAGGGTTTTCGCCAGCGCGTCGGCTTGGCAGACGCGTTGCTCGGCGAGCCGCCGTTGCTCGTGCTTGACGAGCCGACCAGCGGCATGGATCCGATCCACGTGCGCGACCTGCGCGAGCATCTGGTCGCAGCGGCGCGCGATCGCGCGGTCGTCGTGTCGAGCCACGCGGTCACCGATCTCGAGCCGCTCGCGACCCGGGTCGCGGTGCTGCGCCGGGGCGAGCTCGTCGCGGTCGCTACGCCTGCCGCGCTGCGCGAGCAGACCAAACAAGACTCTCTCGAAGCCGCGGTCGTGCAGCTGCTCGGCGGAGCCGCCGCGGCATGACCACACGCGCGGTCTACTGGACGTTTCGCCGCGAGCTCGCGGTCACGCTGCGCGCGCCGATCGTCTACGTCGTCGGCGGTCTGTTCCTGATCGTGCAAGGCCTCGCGTTCGCCGGGCTCGTCGGTGCGCTGTCCGATCCGAAGCGGCCGGCTCCGCTAGGCGCGCTGCTCGAGGGCCAGCTGTCCGGCACGCTGCTGACGTGGGTGCTCCAGCTCGTCGTGATCACGCTGCTCGGGATGCGCGCGGTCGCCGACGAGCGGCGCACCGGCGGCTGGGAGCTACTCGTCACCGCCGGCGCGAGCGAGCGCGCCGCGATCGTCGGCAAGTGGCTCGCGGCGTCTGCCGTCTACGCGCTGCTGTGGGTCCCGACGCTCGCCTACCTCGGCGTGGTCGCAGTGTTCCGCGCCGAGGGTGGCGGCTGGGATCTCGCGAGCATCGCGTGTGGCTACGCCGGCGCGATCGCGCTCGGTGCGGCGTTGCTCGCGTGGGCGATCGCGGCGAGCGCGGCGACGACGTCATCGCTGGCAGCTGGCGCGCTCGGGTTCGCCGCGTTGATCGGGATCTTTCTCGTCGGCGAGCTGCCGTCGCTGTGGCCCGAGCTCGCCGGCGATCATCCGACGCTGTCCGGGCTGCTCGCGGCGTGCTCGCTGCGCGGCCAGCTCGCGAGCTTTGCGCGTGGCGAGATCACGGCATCGGCGCTCGTGCTGATCGCCGGGCTTGCCACCACCGGGCTCTCGCTCGCGATCGCACTCGCGTGCGCCGATCGACGTGCGCGCCGCGAATCCCGCGCGCGGTTCGCCGCGACCGCGCTCGTGGCCGCGATCGCGGTGCTCGCCGGCGTGATCGCCGCGCGCCACCCCGCGCGTTGGGACGTCACCGCAACGGGGCGCAACTCGCTCGATCCGAGCACCGCTGCGATCTGCGATGCACTGACCGAGCCGGCGACGCTCACGATCGTGTCGCCCACGCTCGCCGGCCCCGAGCCGGTGTACGAGGAGGCCGAGCGGATCGCTACGCGCATGGCCGAACGCGCGCCGATCCGGGTGCGCCGGATCGATCCAGCCGCGCTTGCCGGCGGCGTCGCGGCCGCTGCGCGCGAGGCCGGTGTGCCGACCGACAGCCTCGCGAGATACGGCGGCGTCGTCGTCGAGCTCGGTGGCCGGCGCCGCGTCGTCGATCT
>CAZDGY010000577.1:3116-4801 GCA_964504685.1 uncultured Kofleriaceae bacterium
TCGCGGGGGAGTTCCCGGACTGGGGCGTTCGTGGCCGCGTCGTCGATCTGCCGGATCTCGCGACGATCGATTCCGGCGCGGCGGGCGCACCCACGGTCGAGCAGGTGGCGATCGAACGCGCGCTCGCCGGCGCGCTTGCCGCGCTCGCGACCGCCGAGCCGTACACCGCGTGCGCGACGACCGGCCACGGCGAGCTCCCGCTGGACGCCCATGCCGCCGAGGACGCCGATTGGAGCGCGGTCGCCGACCGGCTGCGCGGCGATGGCGCGACGCTGCTCGCGATCGATCCAGCGGCGCAGGTCCCGGCCAGCGGGGCGGGCGAGTCGATCCCCGAAGCATGCGATGTCGTCGTCGTCGCCGGTCCCTCCTCGCCGCTGACCGCCGAGGATGCGTTCGCGCTGCAGGCGTTCGTCGCGCACGGCAAAGGGTTGCTCGTCGCCGCGGCGAGCCGACCGGTCGGGACCGGCGCGCTTGCCTCGACCGGGCTCGAAGGGCTGCTCGCGGCCGACGGGCTCGGCCTGCCGCCGGCGCTCGTCGTCGATCCCAGCCCCGAGGTCGCCCTCCGCGGTCTGCCCGGCGCGATCCTCGTGACCTCCGGCTACGCCGTGCACGCGATCAACGCGGGTTTCGCGGGAGGACGCGCGACGCTGTGGTACCAGCCGCGCGCGGTGATGACGACCGGCGCGGCGCTCGCGCTCGTCACCGCTAGCAAGCAGAGCTATCAGGTCCAAGGCTCGCAGCTGCGGCCGCGTTCGCCCGACGATCCGCCCGGCCCGGTCGCGCTTGCCGCGCTTGGCGGACACGCAGAGCATCGCGTGATCGCGCTCGGCTCGGCCGAATCGTTCGCGACATCGATCGTCGATAGCGGCGTCTCCGCCGGCGACCTGTGGCTCGCCCAGGCGGTGCGCTGGCTCGCGAACAAGCCGGTGCGCGTCGCGGTCGGCACGCGCACGCCCGATCAGCTGCGCCTCGTGATGAGCGACGGCGAGCGCCGGGCGGTGATCGCGCTGTCGGTCGCGGCGATTCCGCTCGCGTGGATCGTGATCGGCGGCGGGCTCGTGCTGTGGCGCCGGCGACGCGCCGCGAGGGCCCCGTGATCGCGAGTCGGCGCGGCCTGGTCGGGCTCGCGGTCATCGCGATCGTGCTCGCCGCGATCGTCGCGATCGATCCGGGCAGAGAGCCGATCCGCTCGCGCTTTCTCGTCGCGGGCTTCGATCCTACCCAGGTCGATTCGCTCACTTGGCAAGGCGACGTCCGGGTCGAGCGCCGCGGCGGCGCGTGGACGCTCGTGACGCCGCAGAACTACGCCGCCGATGACGGGGCGATCGATCGCGTCCTCACCGCGTTGCGCGGTGCGCGCTGGCAGCGACGCGCTGAGGTCACACGCGCCGGTGCGATTCGCTCGACGCTGAGCGTCCGCGCGGGCAAACGCAGCTGGAAGATCGACATCGGCGAGGCGCTCGAGGGCAGCGGCGAGACCTGGCTCGTCGTCGACGGCGCGGCCTTGCTCGTCGAAGACTGGGTCGCGGACGCACTCGACCCGTCGGTCCGCCGGGTGCTGCGCGCCCATCCGTTCCGCGGCGGTTTCGGCAAGCAACAGCTCGGCGTCCATTGGCTGGACGGCACACCTGACGTCGCGATCGACCTCGGCACCGGGCTCGAGTCGGCGCCCGCGCAGTTGCGCA
>CAZDGY010000578.1:0-4792 GCA_964504685.1 uncultured Kofleriaceae bacterium
GCGGTCGTAGGTCGCCGAGCCATCGACCACCGTGAACCCGGTCCGCGCGTAGAGCCGCTGTGCCCCGACGTTGTCCTCCGCGACGGTGAGGCGCAGCTGACCGATATGGCTCGACGGCGCGACCCGCTCGGCGACGTCGATGACGTGCGCGAGTAGCTTGGAGCCGATGCCGTGGCGCTGAAACGTCGGCAGCACCGCGAGCGCCAATAGGTCGGCGATGACTTGCTGTGCGCCGGCGCCACGGTTGCCGCTGGCGTCCTCCATGTAGAAGCCGAGCATCGCAAAGCCGCGGCCGCGGCCGGACGCGTCGTGGTCGATCCACGCGAGCACACCGGGCTGCTCGAGCCACGACGGCAGGATTCGCGTGTAGTCGCCGAGGTCGTTGTAGGCCTCGGCGCCCGTCGCGATGATCCAGGGGTAGTCCGAGACTTCGGCCCTACGGATCACCGAGCGTCGCTCCAGGGAGCGCGCTAGCTAGCGTACCCGCCGCCATCGGCTTCGCGGCCGGGACGAGCGGTACTGCTGGGCTGCGCGGCAACGGCGGGCTTGCGCGCGCCGAGAACGGGCTGCGCGCCACCGCGCAGGGCCGAGCCTGCGAGCTCGGTAGGCGCGTTCTGGGCGAGGGCACGCAACGTATAGCGACCGGGCGAGGTACGAGCGAACAACGAGCTCTCACCGCGCTTCTTGAGGTCCATCGACAAATCGCGAGCAACGACCGTGTCTGGAGTCTTTGACTTGCTTGGAAGCCGACTGCCTGCCCGTTCCACGATCTCTCGCACCGACATCGGGACGGCGGTCTCTCGAAGGATCTCTTCCACCACAGCAAGCGTGCTCATGACCGTCGTACCTCCCAAGAGAGCCAGAAAAAGTTTGGACCGTGAAGACGTCGTCATCCTAGCGCCGGCGGTGTCCGGAACCAGTCTTGACATCAATTTTTTTTCTGAACGCGACACGGTCGCGCGAGGTTGTCTTCCGTAGTTGATTTTTGTTGCAACTCGATGCACGACGACAGGCTATGGCTTTAGGCATTGCCGACATCGTTTCGCTGATCATGGGGCTCTCGGGATTCGGGCTGCAGCCCAATCCAAAGGCGCCCACCGTCGACGCTGCGCTGCAGTACGCGATGCCTGATGCCGACGTCGTGGTCCACATCGACGCGGTCAGCTTCGTTCCGAACAACTACAAGGCGCTGACCCAGCTGCCCGAGCTGCCGGCGATCAAGGCGTCGCCCGAGTTGGCGGCGCTGGTGACTCAAGCGGTCACGCAGGTCGACGCCGGCCGCAAGCTCGCGAGCGCGATGTCCGGCATCGACGTCGTCGACGACGTCGCGGATGCGACCGCGTTCTTCCAGATCGTGCCGAACCACGATCCGACGTTCGTGATGGAGGTCCACGGCAAGTTCTCGACTGCGACGATCGACAAGCTCGCGACCTTGACCGGCGCGCCGCCGACGAAGATCGGCGGTGGCGAAATGACCGCGAAGGGCGAACAGGCGATCGGCATCACGAAGGACAAGGTCCTGCTCGTCGGTAGCTCGCAGCTCGTCAAGGACCGGCTCGCCGATGGCTGGAAAGCGCCAGCGCATACCTCGGGCGTGCTCGCGGGCGCGGCCGAGGTGATCGGCGGTAAGCCGGTGTTCGCGGTGGTCGTCGCGATGACGCCGAGCGCGCGGGCATACCTGACGCCGCAGATCGCGAACGGCTCGGCCGCCGCGGCCGATTTGTTCACGCGTTGCAAGGCCGCTTCGTTCGCGGTCTATCACGACGGCGTCGGCTGGTCGTGGACCGACTCGTCGAAGGACGGGTTCGACGCGATGGTCACGCTGTCCGACGGCATGATCGATCTCATGCGCGCCGCGCAGGTCGCGCCACGTGGCATCGCGAAGATCGCGCTCGGCGCGCTCGAATCGTTCAAGAGCGATCCGCGGATCGCAGATCTGTTGAAGCACCGCGACGACTTGTTGAAGGTCGTGACCGGCTTCACGGGCGATGGCACCTTCCGGGTCAAGACCGACAAGGACGCCAAGGCGTTCAAGGTGACGATCCGCGCGACCGGCAAATCGGTCAGCGAGGTGCTGCCGGTTGGATTGATCGTTCCACTCGGCGTGGCCGGTGCGGTGTTCGCGCTCAGAGAAGGCCAAGCCGTGTCGTCGCCGCCGACGATGATCGCGACGCCGCCGGCGAAAACCTCGCCACCGGCGAAGGTTCCGGCGCCCGCGCCAAAGCACTGATCCGCGCACACTCGTCGTCGGGAGCCGACACTGTAGGCGGCGGTCGCCACTGCCACACAGTCGGAATTTCGAGCCGTCTACTGGAGCTCGAGGCTCGTCCCACGCGACACTGGGAAGATGGGCGAACTGCGCATGGTCGTGTTGAGTGTGTCGGTGCTCGCAGGTTGCACGGATCACGGGTCGCCCACGCCGAGCGAAGACGTGCAGCCGTACGTGTGCGCGAGCTCGACGGTAGCTGCCGTGCCGCCGAGCTCCGCGATCGCGATCGCGACGATGCCGTACGGCGAGGTTGCGTTGTGGGCGCCTACCGGCGGACCGGTCATGCAACAGCGGCTCGATCAAAGCGCGGTCCCGGTCGGCGACCCCGAAGTCGTGTGGAAGTGGCCGGCGACCTCGCTGTCGGCCGCGCTGATCGACGACACGATGGTGGTCGGCGCGGTCTCGGGCGACGGAACGTACGTGCTCGGCGCGCCGCTCGGAGTCGCGCCGTACCGCGAGCTGACCATCCTCAACGGTTCGAGCGGAGCGTCGCCGATCGTCGTCGCCGGCGGTGATCGGCTCGCGCCGAGCGTGTCGTACGGCGGCTTGTTGCTCACTAGCTTCGACGCGAGCTGGCAGCCGCACACGAGTGAAATCTCGGTGTTGACCGCGGAGTCGCACGAGCTCGCCGCGACTGCGCTCGATGGCGAAGCGGTCATCGCTTGGCCGACCGCCGACGACAGCTGCTACTTCGAGAGCGCGAGCGATCAGGCGACCGGCGCGACCCGCACCGGCGCGCTCGCGTGCCGCTCGCCGCGATTCGCGGCAACCTCGACCGACGTCGTGCTCGCGTTCGAGCGCGGCTACGACATCGTGACGACGCGCGGCACGCCCGCGACCATCGACATGGCGCACGCGACGTCGATCGCCGGCGGCCATTCGCCGCGCCTGGTCGCGGACGGCGATCGCGTGTGGTTGAGCTACCTCGATGCGAACGGCCAGATCGTCGTCGGTGTGCTCGCCGACGACGGCTCGCTCAAAGCGACCATGATCCCCGGCGACGAGCCGACCTCGCACGAGCTCGCGGTCACGAACGGCGTCGCGCAGGCCTTCGCGGCGACCCCGGCAGGCCTCGTCGCGACGTCGGTGTGCACCGATTAGCTAGCCTTCGGTGACGTTGCCCAGCACGAGCTCGCGGATGTGCGTGAGCTCTTCGAACACTTCGTCGGACGGCTCGAAGCTGACCTCGATGATCATGCCGTCATCGATCACGCCGAAGTCTTGGCGGCCATCTTCGCGGCGCTGACCGACCCGGCGCTCGTAGCGGAACACGCGGGTGTCGGCCTTGCCGTAGCGGCGATCGAGCTTGCGGCGCTCGCGCGACACCATGTCGCGGAGCTCGACGAGCGTCGTCGGCATCGGATCGAGGACGAGAAGCTGGCCGGCGCAGTTGAAGCACATCGGCTGCCAGCCCCCGAACAGCTCGACCTGCTTCAACACGCGTCGTCGCTTCTCGGTGCACGTCACACAGCGCGCGCCGGCCCCCACCGGCCGAGCGTCCACCCAACGGGCGTAGCACCCCCAGCAGCGTCCACGGCGTAGCTCCGAGACTTTGGCGTTGCAGACTTCGCAGCTCGACACGATGCCTCCGCCTATCCGTGGTACGGCCCGGGAGGCGACGCGGCAAGTTTTCGGCCCTGGTTGCGCCGCCCGCGCTTACTGAAGCGTCGCGCGCGATCGCTACGCCTGCGGCGACACCAGAGGTAGAGTGGCTGCGCTGTGCCGTCGACGCGCGCGCTTATCCACGCCCCGTGGTCGGCCTCTAAGGTCGCGACCGCGCTGCGTTGCCCGCGGCTGTTCCATTTTCGGTACGTCGAAAAGATCAAAGAGCCGGAGGTCATGCCTGAGACTCGGATCGGCAAGGCGATTCACGAGGCGATCGAGCTGACGCTGCAAGGGTCGACCGTCGCGGAGGCGAACGCCAAGGTGCGCGCGGCGCTGCCGAACGAGACCGAGCAGCTGCGCTACGACCATCTCGCGATGACGATCGAGCCGTTCTCGGCGCGGCTCGCGCAGTTTCGGCGGCGCCGCCGGGTATCGCGCCAGCTGGTCGAGTACTCGCTCGCGGTGCGCGAGGATCTGTCGACGACCCAGTTCTACGCCGGCGACGCCTACTACCGCGGCATCCTCGACCTCGGCTATCTGTTCGAGGACGACTCGCTCGCGCTCGTCGATCACAAGACCGGGCAGCGCATCCCGGGCAGCTCGGTCGCCGACCAACTCGAAGGCTATGCGGTGCTCGCGGCTGCCGCGTTTCGCCACGTCCGCAAGATCTGGCTCGGCGTGCATTGGGTGGCCGAACGCTCGGTCGAATGGAGCGCGCCGATCGCCCCCGAGGTCATCCGCGACAAAGCCGTGCCCGACTTGCTCGACAACATCGAAGCGGCGGCGCTCGCGGTCGACGATGGCCCGCGGCCGAATCCCGGCACGTACTGCGATCGCTGCAGCTACCGCGCGGTGTGCCCCGCGAGCCGCGAGCAGCGCTATGAACCGGTCGAGTACTACGACGACGACGAGGATTAG
>CAZDGY010000579.1:0-4781 GCA_964504685.1 uncultured Kofleriaceae bacterium
CGTTGCCCGCGATCGTGCCCGCGCCCCACTCGGTGTCGCTCGCGATCACGAGGTGACGCCGCTCGAGGCCAGCGCTGTAGTAGAAGCCGGTGAACTGCGCGCCTTGCAACGCGTACCGCGCGGGATCGGTTCCGACGAACGTCGCAGTCCCGGTTTCGCCAGAACGCCACGTCGAGTACGCGCCGAACACATGGGTGAAGCCGTTCGGGGCGGCGGCGGTGCCGAGCAATCCCGGATCGCTGATCGCGAGTCGGCCTTCGACGAAGCGCGGGCCGAGCGTCGGGATCTCGATGTCGGCCTCGTACGGCGAGCATCCGGGCGCCGTGATCGCGACGTGGTGCCGGCCCGGTGTGCCGACGACGTAGCCCGCGTCGGTCGCCACCCAGCCTTCGATCGGGTTGCCGTGCTTGGTATAGCCGACCGTCGCGTTGACACCGTTGACCCCGACCGTGGTGACTCGCGCGCCGTCGACCGCGAGCTCGAGCCCTTGGTCCGCGGTCGCGAAGTAGTCCGCGCACGACAGGCTCAGCCGCAGGTTCCCGCCGAACGCCGCCGGCGAGTACGTACCGGCGAGCGATTGGACGAGCGGCGGCTGGGTCGGATCTTGCGGCGCATGCGCGGTGTCCGCGGGCTGAGCAACGGCGACCGAGCCGACGAGGCCGACGGCGGTGATGACGAGACGGTTGATTCGCATGCGTGGACCATGCGAATCGCGCTGTGCGCGACCGTTGCGGTGGTGTTGCGCTGTTTAAAGCGCGAACAGCGCCATGATCACGGAAAGATGCCGCGCTCTTTGTAGCAATGTTGCAGACGCTCGAGGCCGATCGCGTAGCTCGCGGTCCGCCAATCCGTCTTCTGAGCGGTCGCGTACTGGCGCACGTTCGCGTAGGTCTGCTTCATCCGGCGCTCGAGCCGGCCGAGTACGTCCGCCATCTCCCATTGCTCGGCGCGCTTGTTCTGCAGCCACTCGTAGTAGCTGACGATCACGCCGCCCGAGTTGCAGAGGATGTCGGGGATGACGTCGATGCCCTTCTCGAGCAGGATCTCTTCGGCCTCGGGATACGTCGGGCCGTTCGCGCCTTCGACCATCATCTTGACCTTGAGCGCCTTCGCCTCGGCGACGCCGACCTCGAGCTCGAGCGCGGCGGGCACGAAGATGTGCGCGTCGAGCCCGAAGAACTCCTCGCGCGTGATCTTCGAAGCGCCCTTGTAACCGGCGACCGTGCTCGCCTTGTGGACGTGCTCGCCGAGCTTGTGCGGGTTGATGCCCTCGGGGTTCGCAATGTAACCGCCGACATCGCCGACGCCGATGATCACGGCGCCCTTCTGCGACAACAGGCGCGCTGCGTAGCTACCGACGTTGCCGAAGCCTTGGATGATGACTTGGCTACCGTCGAGGTTGAAGTTCTTGTCCTTCGCCCATTCGGTGATGCAGTGGACGACGCCCTGCCCAGTCGCTTCGGCGCGGCCGTGACTGCCGCCCGCCGACACGCTCTTGCCGGTGACGACGCCGCGCACCGTGTTGCGATCGGCCGAGCCGACGATGTTCATGTACGTGTCCATCATCCAGACCATCGTCTGGCTGTTGGTGTTCACGTCGGGCGCAGGGATGTCGGAGTCCGGCCCGATGTTGTTGCCGAGCGCCGCCGTGAACCGCCGCGTGATCCGCTCGAGCTCGCCGCGCGAGTGCTGGCGCGGGTCGAACTTGACGCCGCCCTTGCCGCCGCCGAACGGAATCTCGTGGAGCGCGCTCTTGTACGTCATCCACGACGCGAGCGCTTTCATCTCGTCGAGGTTCGCCTCTTGGTGATAGCGAATGCCGCCCTTGTAGGGCCCGAGGATGTTGTTGTGCTGAACGCGATAGCCCTTGAACATCTCGATCTTGCCGTTGTCGCGGCGGACCGGGAAGTTGACGATCAGCTCGTTCTTCGGCTGGTTCAGGATCTGCGCGATGTCCGGATCGATGTTGATCAGCTTCATCGCCTTTTCGATCTGCTTGGTCGCAATCTCGAAAAGGTTGCCGCGATCCTTGAGGCTGACTTCGGTCTTAGACGCCGGCGGCGCGACAGGCGGAGCAACGGTGGTCATGGTCGAAAGGCGTACCGCCGAGAGCGCGGGCGGGCAACGGCGACGCAGCCATTTCGGCCGCCATTTCGGCGCATTACGCGCGGCGTCACGGAAATTGTACGGCCACCGAGATATTCGACACGGTGGTTCGGCCGTTGCCGATCTGGCCGAACTGGGCGTCGCCCCGCGCTCCGCCGCGCCGTAAGCCGTGGTGATCGTATATACGCAGCCGTGGTCGATCTCGATCGCGTCGCTGATCGCAAGCTCGCTTCGCACCTCGCGGAGGGCGGCCGGCTGCGCGCACTCGTGCTCGAGCTGTGGCAACGCACGCGGATGGATTGGGGGTTCGTCACCGATCGGCTCGCGGTGACGTTCCGCAAGGAGAAGTGGATCGGCGCACACGAGCGCCGGTTCGTGAGCGAAACGCTGTACGGGTTGGTGCGCAACGTGCGGCGGATCGATCTCGCGATCGCACGCGGTACCGAACGGGCGCGCGATCACAAGCCGGGAAGCCCGCGCGACGTCGAACGCTTGATCGTCTCGTTGCTGCTCGATGGGTTGCTCGATCGCGAACGGGTCAAGCGCGCGTTGCCTGCGCTCGATATCGACGCAGCGTTGAATGTCGACGACGAGATCGCCGCGGAGCGTGACGTCGGCAAGCGGATCGCGCTCGCCGCGTCGTTGCCGGATTGGCTCGCGGCGCGGCTCGTCGCGGATTGGGGCGCGGACGCCGAGGCGCTCGCGCATGCGCTCAACCAGCGAGCGCCGATGACCGTGCGGGCAAATCTATTGCTCGGTGATCGCGCGCAGCTCGCGACCGCGCTCGCGAGCGAAGGGCTCGAGACCACGCCCGGGCGATGGTCGGCCACCGCGCTCGTCGTCGAGTCGCGCACGAATCTGTTTGCGACCGCCGCATTCAAGGCCGGTGCGCTCGAGGCGCAAGACGAAGGCAGTCAGTTGCTCGCGGAGCTGGCGGTGCCGGCGACCGACAAGCCCCTCGATCACACCGCACCGCCATTCGGCGCGCGGGGACATGCCTCGCTCGTCGTGGACTACTGCGCCGGCGCCGGCGGCAAGACGCTCGCGATCGCCGCCGCGCTAGGCAACCGCGGCCGGATCATCGCGACCGATGTCGACGACAGCAAGCTCGAAGAGCTGCGCCGTCGCGCTCGCCGCGCGAAGGTCTCGAACGCGCAGGCGATGACGATCGACGATCGCCGCCTCGACGCGTTCGTCGGCAAAGCAGATGTCGTGTTGATCGACGCGCCGTGCTCCGGTCTCGGCGCGCTCCGTCGCAATCCCGAGGCGCGCTGGCGATTGCGCGAAGAAGAGCTCGCCGGCTTTGCGAAACGGCAACGCGAGATCGTCGCCGCCGCAAAAGGGTTGTGCGCACCCGGCGGCCGCATCGTCTACGCGACGTGCTCGCTGCTCAGCATCGAGAATCAAGCGGTCGTCGACGCGGTCACCGCGAATGGCGAGCTCGTGGCGGTGCCGCTACGCGACGTCGTCGGCGCAGATCGCGCCGCTGCGCTCGGCGATGGCGAGTCGTTGGTCGTCACGCCACATCGCCACGGCACCGACGGTTTCTTCGCCAAGGTGCTGCGCAAGGCGTAACAGAGGTCGGCACCACACCTGCATTACCGAGCGCATGACCGCGTTTTCGAGCGACGTTGTGCCGGTTCGGGCAACGCCCGGCGTTGTGATCGGCAACGTCGCGGGGCCGCATGGTACGTTCAGGCGTCCGATGCCCATCGACGTAGCAGTGATCCGCGACCTCGCGGCGTTGCGTGCGATCGAGGCCGAGTGGCGAGAGCTGTCGTCGCGCGGCGGCACCGGCGCGTTGTTTCGCGGGCCCGACTGGCTGATTCCGTGGTGGCACGCTTATCACAACACGCTCGCGGCCGAGCTCCACGTGTTGGTCGGCAGGTCGACGATCGCGGACTCGACCGGCACCGCAGCGGGCGCGCTCGTTTGCCTCGCGCCGCTATACTTGCGCACCGTCAAGGTCGCGCTCCTCGATACCCGCGAGCTGCGCATGCTCGGCGACGCCGGCCCGCGGCCGCCCGCGCTCGATCTGCTCGCGCTTCCCGGTTGGGAGGATCGAGCTGGCGCCGCGATCGCGAAGGCCTTGATCGACGACGCCGCGAGCTGGGATCTCGTCGATCTCGAGCCGCTCGCCGATCCATCGCGCGTACGCGCGAACCTCGTGCAGCGCATGGCGCCCGCCGGCTTCACGGTCGAGAGCTCCCCGACCGCCGGCGGTGCGACTCGCATCGCGTTGACGTCGGCGCCGGCCGATGCAAGCGAGCACGGCGTGGTCACGACTTTCGGCGACGACCCGGTCGCGCTGCGCAAAGGGATGAGCGCGTTGCGCCGGCTGTCTCGGCTCGAGTGGGCCGAACGTGACGAGCCTTCTCCGCTCGCCGACAACGAAGCGTCGTCGCTCCTCGAAGAAGTCACGCTCGAGCTCGGCAAGACCGGGCGAGTTCGGCTCGCGCGCCTCGACGACGCGACCGGCGAAGCCGTTGCCGCCGCGTTGATCATCGACGACGCCGATCGCGCGATCGTGCTCGCCCTCGCGGTGGATCCGCAGGTCGCGACGCGCGGTGCTCCGCAGCGCTTGCTTCACGCCGAAGCGCTAGCCGCTCGATCGCGCGGCTGCATCGCACTCGATGTCGTGACCGGCGCGGGCGAGTACCCGCTGACGACGCTGC
>CAZDGY010000580.1:0-4778 GCA_964504685.1 uncultured Kofleriaceae bacterium
ATCGCCGGCCACGAGGGCTACATCACGGTCGGCATGTACCAAGACGGCTCGCCCGGGGAGATCTTCGTGCGGATGGCCAAAGAAGGCTCGGTCATCGCCGGCTTGATGGATTCGTTCGCGACGTCGATCTCGCTCGCGCTCCAGCACGGCGTACCGCTCACCGTACTGATCGAGAAGTTCAAGGGCACGCGGTTCGAGCCGTCGGGCTTCACCGGCAACCAGGAGATCCCGATCGCAACGTCGATCATGGACTACTTGTTCCGCTGGCTGGCCATCCGGTTCCCGGTCGACGGCACGGCGGGCATCGCCGAGCGCCACCCGGCCGCCCGGCTGACTCAGCTCGACCTGCCGAAGGTCCCGTTGATGTCGACCGACTTCATCTCGGTCGAGGTTAAGGGCTCTTCACCGGCAATTCCGGTCGAGGTGGTCGATCACGGCCCAGGGCGCGCGTGGGTGCAAGAGACCGACGCGCCACCGTGCCACGAGTGCGGCACGCTGATGGTGCGCAATGGCGCATGTCACAAGTGCCCGAACTGCGGCTCGACCAGCGGCTGCTCGTAGAGCGCGAGGCAACCAGGCTAGAATAACGCGGTGGATGTCCGCCGCGGAGTCGCCGTCGCGTGTGCGCTCGTAGCGGCGTGCTCGACGAACGAGTCGGTGCAGCGCCAGGCGGTCACGCAGTGTCCGACCGATACGGTCGAAGGCGTCGACGTCTACACGGGCGACGGCGCGATCGATTGGGCGAAGGTCGCCGGCTCCGGTCGGAAGTTCGCGTTCATCAAAGCGACGCAGGGCAACTACAACACGCAGGCGACGTTCGAGACCAACTGGAACGACTCACTGTCGAACGGGTTGTATCGCAGCCCGTATCACTTCTTCGACGGCACGATCGATGGCGTCACGCAGGCGAACTGGTTTCTCGACGAGCTGAATTCGGTCGGTGGCCTGCAGGAGGGCGATCTCGCGCCGATGCTCGACATCGAGTGTCCGACATCGTCGAGTCAGTCCGCGGCGTCTCCGAACTGCGAGTACACCGGCGACTCGGGCTGGGTCGCGAGCGCGACGTTGCAGAGTCGGATCTTCGACTGGCTCGATACGGTGCAAGCCGCGACCGGCCGCAAGCCGATCATCTACAGCTACGTGTCGTGGTTCGCGAGCGTCGGGGTGACCGACACGATGCTCGCGACGTACCCGCTCTACATCGCGAGCTACAACGCGTGTCCGTCGATCCCAGCGCCATGGACCCAGACCGTGTTCTGGCAGTACTCGGCGAGCGGCACCGTTCCAGGGATCACGCCGACCGCGGATCTCGACCGGTTCATGGGCACCGCGGACCAGCTCGCCGGGATGACCGGCCAGATCGACGCCGGAATCGGTGGCGACGCCGAGCTCGACGATGCCGCGGACGCCGGCTCGGCCACCGAGACCGGCGGTAAAGGCGGCTGCGGCTGCGGGGCCTCGGTAGGCGCCGGAGGCCCGCTCACCGCGCTGCTGGGGGCCGGGCTCGTCGCCGTCTTGGTTCGCCGCCGCAAGCTATCGACTCGCAAGGCAAAGATCCGTCTTCGATAGGCCGTCACTCGCGTTATAAACTGGACGCTTGCGATGACCGATCAGCTCATTGACGACCGGTTCGAGGTCCTGTCGCTCGCCGCACGTGGCGCGATGGGCTCGGTCTACCGAGCGCGCGATCGGCGCACTGGTCGCGAGGTCGCGGTCAAGGTCAGTCAGCTCGGCGGCGAGGTCGATCGCGCGCGGTTTACCCGAGAGGCGAACCTGCTCGCGCTGCTCGAGCACGATGCGGTGGTGCGCTACATCGCGCACGGCACGACCGCCGATGGCGCGCAATACCTCGCGCAGGAATGGGTCGAAGGCATCTCGTTACGCGTCCAGCTGCGATCGTTCGGCGTATCGGCAGCCGAGGCGATCGCGATCGGGCTCGGCCTCGCCGACGCGTTGTCGGCGGCGCACGCGCTCGCGATCGTGCACCGCGACGTCAAGCCCGAGAACGTGATCCTCGCCGGCGGCAAGGCGCACGCGGTCAAGCTCGTCGACTTCGGCATCGCGCGGATGACCGATGCGGCGATGCGGCTGACCCGCACCGGCACGGTGATCGGCACTCCGTCGTACATGAGCCCGGAGCAAGCGCGCGGTGCTCAGGTCGTCGGACCACCGAGCGATGTGTGGGCGACCGGCTGCGTGTTGTACGAGCTGCTCGCCGGTCAGCAAGCGTTCTCGGGCCGCTCGCCGATGGCGGTCCGCGCGCGGGTCTTGCTCGACACCCCGGCGCCGCTCGCGATCGCGTGCCCGGAGGCGCCGATGCACGTCATCGACTTGGTCGAACGCATGCTCGCGCGCACTGCAGAACGACGCCCGACGATCGCCGAGGTTCGCGAAGTGCTCGCGGCAGCAAGAGTTGGCGACGGTCCGCGCCGGCTCGTCGCCGAGCCGACCTCGCCTGATTGGCCACGCGAGACCGTCGAGCTGCCCCCCGCCGGCGCGCTCGGGTGCTTCGTTTTCTTCACGTCGACCGAGAGTGATGGCCCGAGTGAGGCGCGCGCCGCGATCGTCAACGAGGTCGCGCAGCGTCACCAGCTCGATCCGCATCTGTTCGAAGACGGCTCGGTGCTGTTCGCGCCGCGCGACGCCGGCAAGCCAGCGGCACTCGCTGCTGCGCGTGCCGCGCTCGATCTCTATCGCGCGTTGCCCGGCTCGGCGATCTCGATCGTGGCGCATCGCGCGGGCGGACCGGTCGCGGCGACCTTCGAGCGCGGCGCCCAATCGCTCGACCGACTGACGATGGCAGTCCTATTCGGCGACGGTGTCGTCCACGGCATTCGCCTCGACCCCGACATCGCCGAGCTGATCAGCGACGAGCACGTCATCGAGCTCCAGGATGGTGCGCCGATGCTGATCGCCGAAAGGTGACGCTGTCGCTTTTGTCAACTTGCGCCGATCCGCTATCTAGCTGCGATTGCTGAGCTTACGTTGGGGACGCTGTCGCTTTTGTCAACTTGCCGGTTGTCAAAGATTCTCCGTCCCCAGTCAGCGATCGGTGACAACTACCAGCGGCTCTCCGTAGAGCTCGGTCCATAGCGCCGTCGCGGCGCGGCGGAGCTCGGCGTCGCTGGTCTTTGCGATCACCATCGAGGCGACCGCGAGCCGGTCGCGATCGATCTCCCCATCGTGGATCATCGCGCCCGGCAGCGCCGCGCCGAGCTGCTTCGCGAGCCCGGACAGCACGACGACCGCAACGTAGGATTCGGGCGAGCCCCAGCCCGGCTTCGCGAACGCATGACCGGCGAGGTCCCAGACCACGAGTTGCGGCGTTACCGGATCGTTCGCGATCTGAGACAGCCACGCATTGAGCTCGGCGCGCGCGTGCCGGACCAAGCCGCGCGGGTTGCCCTCGCCGTCGTTGACGTCGCCGGTCTCGGCCTCGAGTGCGGCGGGGTAGCGCAACGGCGTCTTGCGATCGCCATCGACCCCATGCTCGGCCTCGTGTCGGCGCACGGTCGCGGCGACGAGCTCGTTGCAGCGCGATGCAATGCGCGGCGCCTCGAGCTTCGCGAGCTCCTCTTCGATCGCGGTCACGCGCTCGCTCTCATAGTGCGGCACGAGCCCCGACAGCTGGCTGACCAAGTTCTCGGGCAAGAACAAGTCGTCGGTGTCGACGATCGTCAGGCTGCGTCGCGATAGCGCATCTCGCCACTGATCGACGATGTCGGTGCGCTCGCGCAGCAGCGCGCCGATCTGCACGGTGACGTCCGCATCCGCGCCGAGTGCAGCGCGGAGCTCGGTCCGTACGGCCGCACCTGCCGCGAGCTGTAGTGCTTGAGTCTCGGCACTGCCGGTCCAGCCTTGCTCGAGCAGCGGGAACGGCGCGTCGGCGGCGACGACCGGGATGACTTGAGTCGCGACGTGGTGATCGATCTGTTCGTAGAGCAACACCGGATCGGCGAGCTCGGAAGATTGCATCCCGAGCATCGTGTGCTCGATGTTAAGGTGATCGATCCGACGCGCGGTTACGACTCGGCGCGGCGAGCCCGCGGCGATTACGAACGCGACCTGCTCGATCCGGTACATGAACAGCGCGGCCTGCGGATTCTCGCCGCCGTAGACATCGCCCTCGATCAGATAGCCGAGGCCTACGCCGGCGAGCTCGTCGGACAACATGCGCGCGGCCGCGATCAGCGTCGCGCCGTGTGCTTGCGCTTGCACGTCGGTCGGGTGGGCCGGCCACTGATCGAGTTGGTCGAGGAGCGCCGCCCATGCGGTCGCGAGCGGCGAGCCGTGCGCGTGCAGCTCTGGCGCGGCGCGCAGCTCGGTGATCAGCCGGTGGTGCTCGCTCGCGGAGTCGTCGGCGTCTTGATGGTCGACCGCGATGACCAGTTGTGGCAACGGATCGGCGAGCTCCTTCTCGATCGTGGCATCGTGCAGCGGCACGCCGCCGGTCTTGAATGCACCGACCGACGGTGGCGGCGCTGGCGCGACGTAAGTCTTCGCCGCGGGCCCTGGCCGCGTCACGATGTAACCGGCGACTGCGGCGCACAGCCCGAGCCCGGCAAGCCCGCTCGCGATCGTGGCGATCGGCAGGCGTGAGCCGGGCGGCAGGTGTTCGCGTTGATACGCCGCTAGCACGGACGACGGATCGCCGGGAGCCACCGCGGGTTCTCCGAGCACGGCGAGCGCGGCGATGCGCTGGAGGTGGCGTGCGGCGTCGGCAGGATCTTCTGCGCGCCCACGACGTTCGCGAAGCCGACATCGATCACGTTCGAGTC
>CAZDGY010000581.1:0-4777 GCA_964504685.1 uncultured Kofleriaceae bacterium
GGCGGGCATGGAGTTCGATCGCGCCTACATCGACGCGATGGTCGATGGCCATGGCAAGGTCGGCAAGATGGTGACCGATGCGATCGGCACGGTCGCGGACGCTGATCTCAAGGCACATCTGACCGCGACTAAGCCGGTCGTCGACCGTCACCTCGACAGCGCGAAGAAGCTGCAGAAGACCGCGGCGCAAGCCCGGAACTGACCCGTGGGCGCGAGCGCCCAATCGGTGGTGCCGACGAGCGACTACCCCGTCGGCACCTGAGCCGCGGCGACGTTCACGTATCGTGCTCTCAAGATTTGAAGCGAGGCACAACGCCCCCACCGAACGAGCGCCGACGAGATCATCGCATCGGTGCCCTCAGCATTCACGCGACCGTCCTCGCGCGCCACAACGAAGGTGCCGCGTTCACGATCGATGACATCTCGGCGGGCGGTGCGTCGTTGCTCGGACCGCTTACGCTCTCGGTTGGCGAGCGCGTCCAGATCCTGTTCGAGCTCGATCAGCGGCCGCTCGACGTTGCCGCCGACGTCGTCCGCGTCGAGCGTCTCGACATGATGCGCGATCGCGTTGCCGTCCGGTTCGTCGACTCGGAAGCGAGTAGGGCGATGATCGGCGCGGTCGTAGACAAGCTGCGCGAAGGCCGGTAAGCGAGAGTTGCGACCACGTCGTGCTAGCCGTGCGCGAGGATGGTCGGGGTTGCGAGTGCGCGCGCGGTTTCGACGATCGAACGCAGCACGTCGCCGCGGACTGGCTTGGTGATGTGCTGGTCGAAGCCCGACGCGAGCGCGTGATCGCGATCGCGACGTTGGCCGTAGCCGCTGACCGCGACGAGCATCGGCGGATGGCGGAGTCGCGCGCGCGTCTCCTCTGCGACGACGAAACCGTCCATCCCGGGTAGACCGATGTCGATCACCGCGAGATCGGGCTTCACCCTGACGATCATCTCGAGCCCACCGGGCCCGTCGTCGGCCGCATCGACCGAACATCCCATTCCTTCGAGCAGCGCTTGCGTGAGCTCGCGCAGATCGGGATTGTCTTCGACGAGCACGACCCGAAGCATCCCATTCTGCGCGTAAGTGCCGGGACGCTTGGGGACCGGTGCCGGCGGCGCGGAACCGAGCGGTAGCCGAACGACGAATTCGCTCCCTGCGCCGAGGCCGGGGCTGGTCACATCGACGGTCCCGCCGTGCAGCCTGACGAGCCGGTCGACGAGTGCGAGCCCGATGCCCATGCCGCCTTCGGCGCGCTCGAGGCTGACGTCGGCCTGCGCGAACAGCTCGAACACGCGCGGCAGCATCTCGGCCGCGATGCCGATGCCCTGATCGCGCACGCGGATCTCGCAGCGGTCGCCGATGACCGCAGTGGCGACGGTGACGCTCGTGCCCTCCGGGCTGTACTTCACCGCGTTGGTCAACAGGTTGCTGACGACTTGCTCGAGACGCACCACATCGCCGTCGACGACCGCGCCGCTTTCCGCTGCGAATACGACCTCGATCGAACGCGCGGCGGCACGCGAACGCACCGATTCGATGCAGTCGCGAATCGTGTCGTCGATCGCGACCCGCTCGCTGCGCAGGAGCACCTTGCCGGAGGTCACGCGCGCGACGTCGAGCAAATCGTCGACCAGTCGAGTCAGATGCGTCGCTTGTCTCGCGATCAGCTGCAGGCGCGCGGCGAGCTGGTCGCGACTGCGCACGGTGTCGGGCTCTGCCTCGGACGCGAGCACGATCGCGCCGAGCGGATTGCGGAGCTCGTGGCCAAGCATCGCGAGGAACTGATCGCGCTGCTGGATCGCCGCGCGAGCCGCATATTGCCGGCGCCGGCCACGCAACGCCGCGTTCACCGCGGTGACGATCGTCGAGGCCGCGACCGGACGCTCGAGTGCTGTCAGGTTGCCAATATCGAGCCCGACCGCTCGCTGATCGCGCGAGCCGCTGGTCAGCACGATGATCGGGAAATCCGACCACGGTGGTTGCCCCGCGAACAGCTCGCGTAGCTCGCGCTCGAGCTCGCGCCCGAGCACGTCGGTGGTGACGATCGCGCAGCCCGCACCCGCACGGATGCCACCGACGAGCTCGCTCGCAGTCTCACACGCCGTGCAGTCGAGCGCGTGCTTGCGCAGCAATGTGCACGTCAGCTCGGCGTCGCGCCCGCGCGGCGCGAGCACCAAGATCTTCTCGGAGGCGACGTCGCTCACTGCTCCAGCCGATCAGCGTCACCGTGAAACTCCGGGACGCCCGTCAACACGCCATGGAACTCGGTGAGCGCGGGCCCGAGGTGCACGCCGTTCGCATCGAGCCACAGCTCGCGGATAGTATCTTCGTGCTTGCCGGTGCGCTTCTTCACGACCGAGATCGCCTTGCGAATCCGACCGCGCGCTTCGAAGTAGCGGAGGAGCATCACGGAATCGGCGACGTAGCTGATGTCGATCGGCGACACCATCGTGCCGACCATGCCGTTTTGCGCCATCAGCATCATCGTGGTGACGCCGCGTTGGCCGAAGTAGGTCAGCATCTCGTGGAGCTGGACGTACAAGTAGCGTTCCGCTGGCATCGAGTGCATGTAGCCGTTGATGCTGTCGATGATGACGAGCGAGACGTCGTCACGTTCGACCAGCTCGCGGGCGCGATGAGCGAGCTCGCCGGGGCTCATCTCGGCGGGGTCGACCTGCTGGATGATGATGCGGCCGGCTTCGACGTGCTCGGTCAGTCCCAAGCCGAGCGCGTCGGCGCGCGACATCGCGGTCTGGCGCAATTCGTCGAACGCGAAGATCACGACGCGATGACCGCGCCGCGCTTGAGCCACCGCATACTGTGCTGCGATCACTGACTTGCCGGTGCCGGCGCCACCCATCAGCAACGTGCTCGTACCGCGATCGAGCCCACCGCCGAGGATCTTGTCGAGCTCGGTATTACCACTCGACAACAGGCCACGCGGAAATGCTTTGCGATGATCGGCCGCGACGAGGCGCGGGAACACCTCAAGACCGCCGGTCTTGATCACGAGATCGTGAAAGCCGCTAGAAAATGTGGCGCCGCGCAACTTTCCGACGCGGACGCGCCGGCGGTCACCGCCATACTCCGGCGGTAGTTGCTGCAGCGAGATCACGCCGTGCGCGAGGCTCTGCAGCTGCTGGTCGCCAGGATCGGAAGTTCGATCATCGAGCAGCAGCACGGTGCACTGCTTGTTCGTGAAGTACGTCTTGAGGTTGAGGACCTCTCGGCGATAGCGCAACGGACTCTGCGCGAGCAACCGCAGCTCGGAGAGCGAATCGAACACCACCCGTTGCGGCGCGACCGAGTCCACTCGGTGTAGCAGCGCACGCGTGGTCTCGGTCAGCTCGACGTCGGAGGCGTGGAAGATCGTGTTCTCGCCATCGATCCGGATCTGCTGCTCGAGCGCGGACAGCTCGAACAGCGATAGGCCTTCGAGCGACCAGGCGTGCGAGTCGGCGATCGCGCGAATCTCCTGCTCGGTCTCCGACAGCGTGATGTACAGCGCGCGTTCGCCGCGGGCGACGCCGGCGAGCAGGAACTGCAGTGCGAGCGTCGTCTTGCCGACGCCCGGATCGCCTTCGATCAGATACAGCCGGTCCGTGGGGAGACCGCCGTGCAGCACGATGTCTAGCCCTTCGATCCCGGTGGATACCCGCTGTGCATCTGTTCCGCGGCGCGGTGGTTCTTGGCCTGAACGCGTCATCGCGCGAAGAATGAGCAACCCACGTACCAAGCTGCCTCCGTCGAGGAAAACTGCAGCGCCGTCGCCGAGGTCGCGCGTTCGCGCACGATGTGCGGTTGCGCCCCAGGTGGTGCGCATGGATGCACGGGAGAACGATCTCGCGGTCGGTTAGATCGCTGCGCGTTTCAACGTGTTCAAGGCGCTCTAACCGGGTGTGTAATAGAGGTGGTGCATACGGTGGTCGGTTTGCCGCGCAGCATGAACGGCTCGAACCGCCAGGTCTTGGTCGCGGCCTTGAGCTGCCGCGCAGTCGCGCTATCCGGGTCGACCTCGACCGCGTCGGTGGAGATCACGAGTCCGTGGCCATCGACGCACACCTCGTACGCCGCGCCGGACTTGCCGAGCTCGGCGCGCGCCGCGGCGTCGAGCGCGACCTCCGGGCTGCCGGCTTTACGATGGCTCTCGAACGCGTCGCGCCAGACCTGGGGCAGCGCGGGATCGTTCGCGGGCTGGCCCGAGATCGAGAGCAACACTGGCTTGCGGTCGACGATCCGGACCTCGAGGGTGGTGATCACACCGGGGCCATAGGTCACGAGCATCCCCTGCGCGTGCACATCGAGGCCCTTGAAGCAGGCGGCCAGCGCGGCGACGTCCTTGGCTTTGACATGCGCGGTCGCGAAGCGCTTTCGGCAGCTCGCCGAGTCGAACCAGACGTCGGTCAGGCTGAGGTCGCTGCCCACGAACGCAGCGAGCGTCGTCGCGTCGCCGGTGTCGAGCGCCGGGATGATCGCAGCGCGCGCCTTATCGATCTGTTTGTACTGGTCGTCGTCGGCCAGTGCGGGCGATGCGACAGCGGTGACGAACACGAGCGCGGCGATAGGCTTCATCATGTTGTGCTTACCGCGACTCGTTGACCCGGGTCCACACCGCGCTCTGATCGCCGTCATAGATCGTGTCGTCGCCCTGCGCGAACCTGAACTTGTAGCGGCCCAGGATCGTGCCGCGGATCTTCCGGCTCTCGATCTGCGTGCACGTGATCACGATCGGTTCGCCGATCGTGCCCATCTTGCGGAACCGCGCGTTGTGGATATACATACC
>CAZDGY010000582.1:0-4776 GCA_964504685.1 uncultured Kofleriaceae bacterium
CCGCGATGTCGCCGAGGACATCGGCATGCACGAGTCCACGGTCTCGCGCGTGACGACGAGCAAGTACGTCCACACGCCGCAGGGCATCTTCGAGCTCAAGTTCTTCTTCAACAGCGGCATCTCGCGCACGAACGGCGAGGACCTCGCGTCGCAAGCGGTGAAGTCGAAGATCAAAGAGCTGGTGACCGCCGAGGATCCGAAGCGCCCGCACTCGGATCAGAAGATCGTCGAGCTGCTCAAGAAAGGCGGCATCGACATCGCCCGCCGCACCGTCGCGAAGTATCGCGAGCAGCTCGGCATCTTGAGCTCGAGCAAGCGCAAGCAAGTGTTCTAGCGCACGCAGCCGAGTTCTCACTCAGCTCAGCGCGCGTCAGCGGCGAGTCGTTGCCCCACGTGGGGCACGGCGCGACGATGAGTTGATGATCACGAGGTGGGCGGCGGTGGCGATGGTGGTCGGGTGCAGCGCGCACGAGCCCGTTGTTGGCCTGCCGCAGGTGACTCCGGTCGTTCCCTGCACCGGCGAGCTCGGCTTTCCGGGGCGCCCGCTGCTGCCTCTGCGAACGGGACCGATCGCGGCTCAGGACCTCGATGGCGACGGATTCAATGATCTCGTCGTCGCCGACGTCGATGGTTCCCTGCATGTCGCGCTGGGCCACGGCGACGGCACGTTCGCGGATATCCAGACGGACGATGTCAGCGTCGGCGACTTTGAAGGGTTCGACGACCTCGCACTCCGCGACATCGACGGAGATGGCGTACCCGACATCGTAGCGGCTTTATTCAGCCAAGATCCGGAGGTCGAGAACGCGGTCGCGGTCATGCGCGGGAGAGGCGATGGCACCTTCGCCGATGCGGTGCTGTTACTGCCCGATTCGTACGGGACGGCGATCGCGCTCGGCGACCTCGACGGTGATCACGTACTCGACATTGTCGTCGTCGGGTACGACGTGAACGCGAGGACCCCGACGCTGTCGATCATGCGCGGCGGCGGTGACGGTAGCTTCGCGCCGCCGACCTCCTATCCGATGCCGGTGTTGTTGCCCGGTCCAATCGGGCCCGACAGCGGCAACTCGGTTGCGGTCGGCGACCTCGACGGCGACGGCAAGCCCGAGGTCGTCGTCGGCAGCCGCGGCGGCGGCCTCGCCCTGTTCCACAACGATGGGACTGGCGCGTTCGAGACGCCCTCGGTGTTCGCACCATCGCTGGTAGTCCACGGAGTCGCGATCGCCGATGTGACCGGCGACGGAACGCCCGATGTCGTTGCGCTCACCGCCGTCGGCAACCAGGCGATGACAGCCGTGAGCGTGTTCCCCAGCAACGCCGGCTCGCTGGGCATCCAACGCGACGTGCCGACCGGCGTCATCTACGGGCTGCATCTAGTCTTGGCGGATCTCGACGGAGACGGCGCACTCGACGCGCTGATAGACGGAGCCTCGTTGTTCGGTGACGGCGCCGGTGGGTTCGGTCCGCCGGTTGCGATTGCGGCGGGCGGCGGGTGGGGACTCGCGACTGCAGATATCGACGGCGATGGGCTTCCCGAGGTGATCTCGACCGACTACGACTACACCGCGGTCGTGCACAACCTCGGGAACCGCGCGTTCCTGACGAGCACCAGCGTCCCGCTGCCGTCGCCTGCGAGTGCGATCCAGCTCGTCGATCTCGACGGCGACGGTGCGCTCGATGTTGTCGTCGCGACAGCCGCCGGCCGGTTTGTGCTGGCGGGCGACGGCACGCGCGGGGTGAGCTCGACCGCGGTCGCGACCGACGCAGCCCCAGTTGAGGGTCTGCGGATGTTCGACGGCGACGAGATCGAGTTGTCCGATCTCGACGGCGATGGGGTGCCGGACCAGATCTACTTCTTCGCCGGCGAGGATTCTCCCGGGCTAGGCGTCGTGCTCGGCAGGTACGGGACGGGCGGTGCGTACTACACCGACGCCGACATCGATGCGTTCGCCGTCGGCGACCTCGACGCGGACGGTCGGCCGGACATTGTCGTCGTCGACAAGAGCGACGGCAACTCGCAGCTCGAAATTCTCCGCGGCACCTGCCTGCCGTAGGTCTAACGAACGCTTCATGCGCTCGCTGGCGCGCGCAGGCGTCTGAGTCTGCATGATGAGGTCACACGCGTTCGCGTTGCTATTCGTGCTCGTCGCGGCTGGGAGCGCGCGCGCCGAAGATCCGATCGACAGCCCGCGCTGGCGGCTCGAAGGCGCGCTCGGCATGCGGCTCGGCTCGTTCTTCGTCGACGGCAAGGACACCGGTACCGACGTGCCGGGTTACGCGCTGCTCGGGGCGCGTCGCGGTCGATGGTTTCTCGCGGCCGAGTACGACGTGATGTCGGTCGTGTACCCGGTGCCGGCGCAGCCAGACTTGGTCGCGCGCGGCGGCGTGCCGGAGACCGGCGATGGGCGAGGGCTGATGCATCGGCTTGGCGCGAACGCGCGGTGGGTGTTCGGCCATGTCAACGATGACCCGGACGGCTTGTTCGCCGATCTGTACGCGGAGGCGGGACCGGGCGTCGAAGCGTGGGTGTGGGACGCCGGCGGCGTGTGGTGGCGGCCCGACCTATCGTTTGGCCTCGGTACCGAGCTCTTGCACTTCGGCCATAGCCACGGCGGGATGACCTTCGGCCTGCGGGTGACGCTCGCACCGCGCGACAATGCAGCGAGCGGCTCGCAGTGCGGCGGCCCATGTACGTATCCGACGCCGCCGACCGGCATCGATCGCAGCGTGATGTTCGATATGGCGGTCGTATTCGGCCGCTAGCGCCGAAGTCGAGTACACTCGGCGCGGTCCCGAAAACTACGGCGTGTTACGCCGGCACTTCGGAGCGGTGGCGGCGGTACAATCGAGCGGAACCCTTACGGAGGACTCGATGCAATTCGCGGTGACGTTCCGCCATATGGAACCGACCGAGGCACTGAAGTCGTACGCAAAAGAGCGCATGGAGCGAGTGCGCAAGTACCTACCAGATCCGATCGCGTGTCATGTCGTGCTCTCCACGGAACGTCACCATCACCGCATCGACGTGAGCTTCCAGCTCCACAATGGCTTGGCGATCGCGGGCAGCGAGATCACCGAGAACATGTACAGCTCGATCGACCTTTGCATCGCAAAGATCGAGCGCCAGGTCCGTAAGTACAAAGGCAAGCTCGAGGGCATGCGCGCACGGCCGCACCACGTGGTCGCGCTCCCGTGGTCGCACTCGATCATCGATGAGGCGTTTGCCGAGATCGATGGCAAGCCGACGAACGGCCATGCCCCGATGGCCGCGGAGGGCATCGAGCCCGACTTCAAGGTCGTCAAGACCGAGAAGTTCCACGCGCAGCCGATGTCGGTTTCGGACGCGATCGTCCAGCTCAACCTGCTGCACGAGCCGTTCCTCGTGTTTCGGAGCGACACCGACGGGCGCGTGGCGGTCGTCTACAAGCGCGAGGACGGCAACTACGGCCTGATCGAGACGCCAAGCGCGCCGTCCTAGACAGGAAACATATGGCTCGTCGTGGTAGGGTCATTCCGGGCCGATGAAGATCGTCGATCTGATCAAGCGCGACATGGTCGTTCCCGCGCTGGCGGCGACCGACAAGCGCGGAATTCTCGAAGAGCTGGCGGCCTACATGGCCCAGCATCAACCCAAGATCGAGCGCGCCACCCTGTCGCGCGTGTTGGTCGAACGCGAGCAGCTGGCGTCGACCGCGATCGGCGAGGGCGTCGCGATTCCGCACGGCAAGCTCGGGTCGGTCGGCGAGATCGTCGCATGCTTGGGCCGCGCCCCGGCCGGCGTCGACTTCGACTCGATGGACGGGCAGCCGACGTATCTATTCTTCGTGCTAGTCGCGCCCGAGTCGTCGACCGGCGCGCACTTGAAGGCGCTCGCGCGGATCAGCCGGGTGTTCAAGGATCCGGAGTTCCGCCGTCGGTTGCTCGCGGCAAGCGACGCCGACTCCATGTACACCGTCGTCGCGGACGAAGACGCCAAATACTGAGCATGATCACGGTCGGCGAGTTGCTCGAGCGGTCGGAGCTGGGCGTAACTGCCGTCGCCGGGCTGGCGGGACTCGGTCGCACCATCGCGGTACCGCGGATCCAGAAGCCGGGGCTCGCATTGACCGGCTGGCCGGAGCAACTGCACTCCGGTCGCGTGCTCGTGATCGGCGGCACCGAGATCGATTATCTCGCGAGCACCGCCGCGGCGCGCACCGTCGGGATCGAAACGATGCTCGCGAGCGATCCTGCGTGCGTGATCGTGTGCCGTAGTCTCGCGCCGCCGGCCGAGTTGACCGTCGCTGCCGAAGCGCGCGGTGTGCCGGTCATGATGTCGACGCTGGTCACCGCCGATTTCATCTCGGCGGTCACCACGTGGATGGCGGATCGGCTCGCGCCGTCGATCGAAGTGCACGGCGTCTTGCTCGACGTGCTCGGCATCGGCGTGCTGGTGGTCGGCAAGAGCGGCATCGGCAAGAGCGAGACCGCGCTCGATCTCGTCGTTCGTGGTCACCGCCTGGTCGCCGACGACGTCATCCGCATTCGGCGTCAGCACAGTCAGCTGACCGGGCGCGGCGCGGGGATCCTCGGTCACCACATGGAGATCCGCGGCTTAGGGATCATCAACGTCAAAGACCTGTTCGGCATCGCTTCGGTTCGCGAGGCGAAGAAGATCGAGCTTGTCGTCGAGCTGGCCGAGTGGGACTCCAACGAGGAATACGATCGGTTGGGGTTCGACGATCGCTACGAGCGGCTGCTCGACCTACAGATCCCGAAGGTTCGCTTACCGGT
>CAZDGY010000583.1:0-4770 GCA_964504685.1 uncultured Kofleriaceae bacterium
AGCGTGTCGTCGTGCCAGTGCGCGTTCGCCACCGCGGCGAGCATGCAGTCCTCGAGCTCTTTGTCGTCGAGCCGCGACTCCTTGGCTTTGACGTCGGAGAACGTGACCTCGCCGTTCTTGATGTGACCGACGAACGAGAACGTGATCCACTGGTCCATCGTGCGGCGATGCAATCCGCCGCGGTAGCACGTCATCGCGGCGCGGCTGGCGGCCTTGGGCTGGCGTTCGACGAACCGATCGAAGAACTCGTCGCTATTGGCGTTGACCTTGGTATCGGGGGCGGGCGGCGTCGTCGCGGCCTTCGCGAGCTCGACGGCGGCGTGCGTGACGGGTGCCGGCGGACTCGCTGCGGGCGCTTGGGACGGTACGGCCGCGGGCGTGACGGCCACCTCCGCGCGGATCTCGTGCAACATGAACGCGAGCAGCGCGATTAGCCCGAGCGCAGCGACGACGAGCAACCTCCGCATCGTTCAGCCACCGCTCCACTGGTCGGATCCGTACAGGTCGTATTCGGCGCTGCCGGTCACCGAGTTATCAGCGTTGAGCTCCGGCGAGAGCGTCCACACCTGAGTGCCCGTGGTGTCGTAGAGCGATAGCCCGCCCTCGCACACGCCAGTCCCGCCCTCGGTGACCTTGATCGTCGTGTTGACGTTTGGATCGGAGGCTTGCGGCGTGTATGTGAAGTGCTCGACGGGATCGCCGTTCTCGTCGAGCGTGGTGCTACCCGTGAACTGATACTTCGCGAGCGGCGTCGGTTCGTGGCCGGTCGTGGCGCAGCTATCCACACCACCACCGGTGTTCGCGTCGGGGTTGAGCGTTAGCGAGAACGTCCAATCGCCGATCGGCCAGCACCCGGTGAACCCCGACGGCGGCGGGTCGCCGGTGTTCGGGACGAACGTTCCCGACGACGAGTAGAACGTCGAGCACAGAATGCCGAGCTGCTGATTTAGTGATTCCATCGGGGCATCGTTCGGCCCGATCGGGGCAGAAGTCCCGGTGGTGCACGCCGTCATCGCCGAGCCTAGAGCAATGCAGATCCCAGCTAAGCGCATGAGATGTAGTGATGCAACAGCGATGCCTTGTTCGTCCGCCGGGCTTTTCAACAACAAGCACTACTTTGCGCGCGATATGAGCCCACCTGGGGCCTCGAGTCGCCACGGCGAACCTCCGGTCGTTCTCCTACGGGCCGGTTGCGCCTAGGAACGCCCGCTGCAAACAATGCCCAGAGATGAAGTTGCCGTTCAACGCGCTCGTGATGCTCGCGCTGGTCGCCTGTCGAGGTGGTGACCACAAGCAAAGCGCGGGCAGCGCCAGCGCCCCTGAACCGGCGATCGTCGTCGGTAGCGGAAGTGGAAGCGGAAGCGGAAGCGACGACACCTACGTGCCAGCGGAGTTCAAGGCGGGCATGTCGCGGTTCAAGGACATCGGCGTGTACCTCGACGGCGCGCCCGTCGGTTTTCTGTCGTTCGGCGAATTACCGATCACGCTCAAGCCGACGTGGGTCAAGCACAAGGTCAACATCGAAAAACCGATCGACTGCAAGGAGTGCAAGATCTGGAAGTGGGGCGAGCAGCGTTACTACCGCTTTACCGACTACCTACGCGCGATCGGGATCGATCCGAAAACCATCCGCGAGATCCACGTCCAAGGCCCCAAGGAAACGAACACCATCGTCGCGACCGGGCGCGACTTGATGCAGCCAAACGCCGACGAGTTCATGTTCCATTTCGGCCTCAGCATCCACGGCAAGGCGATCCCGCACGTGCCGCTCAACTTCGGAAACGGCCACGACCCGGACAAGATCACGGCGGTGATGATCTACATCAAGAAAACGCCGCCGACGTTCGACGACGGCGGCTACGTGCTCGACAAGCGCCCGATCGACGGCATTCCGTATTTCGGAGAGCCGCTACGCGGCGGCGTGCGGATCTACCTCGACGACAAGCTCGCCGCGATCATCAAGCGTCAGGAGCTCGACGCGAAACAGGCGATCACCGATGCCGATGGGGAGCTGAGCTGGAGCTTGTGGGGCTTCCTCAAGTCTCGAGGCGTCGACACTTCCAAGGTCGTCGAGGGTTGGGTCATTCGGAACGACGCTCGGCAAGAGCGACTTCCAGCGGCTGCGCTTGCGTCGATGACCTTCGAAGCCCCGATGAAGTCCGGCAAGAGCCAATCCGGCGCGGTGCTGCTCGGTGAGCAGAAGATCGTGGTCAACGCGATCGCGCTTCACACGCGCGCGCTCAAGCCGGACGAGCTGCCGGTCATCCGCCCGGACGAACAGGATTAGGCTTACGGGACCGCGGTAGGCGTGGTTGACGTGGTCGGCGCGGGGAGCGCCTTCACCGCGGTCTCCAGCTCGGCCACGTGATGCTGCAGTGCCGCCAGCTCGGCCTCGAGCTTGTCGAGCCGCTCGTCGTGCATCTGGCGATGCTTCGGCCAGCGAACGTGCATCGACTCCGACTCGGCCGACGTACACCCCACCAACAACGCCAGCAACACGATCATCTTCATGCGGCCACGGTACCGCCCCGGGCAACGCGGACGGACGCATCTGGACGCAGGGATCTCACGAGACTTGGGGCGGTGACGACCAGACCGGGGTGCAGCTCCTCCATGTCGCACCGTCGTCATCTACTTATGATTCAGCACGTTAGGAGGCGACTCCGGGGGGTATGGCAATTGCTTTAGGTTCCTACTGTCGCTCCCCAAAGACATTGTCGGTCCCGAACGACACCACGTCGCCCCAAAAGGAAGTCCCCAATGACCAATCGCCAGATCCCAATCGCCCTGTTCCTCGGAGCTGGACTGTTTGGCGTGTCCACCGCAAGCGCCGACGTAGGTGGCGCCACGGTCCTCAAGGTCTTTGGCTCGAGCATGCAGGACGTCGCCACGCAGGTGACGACTGGCACGACGGAAACCGCGGCGCGGCTGCGTCACGACCAGAACAATCAGCCGGGCCACGAACAAGCGGCGATCGCGATGTTCGTCGGTCCCAATGGCGACAATAAGACCGGCATCTACGTCGATCGCGCGTCGAACCTCTACGTACCGGGCTCGACCGCTCCAGCGCTGCTTCCGGTCGACGGAGGTAACGGCACCAACAACGGCAATCCCGCGCAAGGCGCGATGGCGATGTTCCAATTGGTGAACACCGGATGCGGCGGTGGCGGCGGTGGCGGTGGCGGTGGCGGTGGCGGCGGTGGCGGTGGCGGCGGCGGCGGCGGCGGAACCCCGGTCTGCGCACAACTGCTCTCGAGTTACACCCCTGCGTTCATTACCAATCACGCGTCGCAAGACTACCGCGCGTTCAACCAACCGAACGCCTACGCGATCAACGGCGGTTCGGCGATCGCGGTGGAATACAACTGGCGCCAAAACAACGGCGGCGCGCGCACGACTCGCTGGCTGCAAGTGTTCAACGCGCAGGGCCAGCAAATCCTGCTCAACACCAAGACGAACAAGCTAGCCGAACAGCAGATCTACGCGAAGACCAACGACGACTGCAACATGAACATGGACGGTCACGCCGGTGTCGTCGCTGACTTCGGCCCCGCCGCGAACTTCGACCCCAAGGTGACGACGGGGTTCACGAGCCACATCGTGATGTGGCGCGGCTGCAACGGCAACGGTGCGGATAACGGTTGGATGGATGTCATGGACATCACGTGCAACGACGACAAGAACCCGACCCAATGCACGTGGGCAGACAAGTTCGATATCGCCCTCGATCAAGAGGAAGAGCGCTCGCGCGGCTACTGCAGCGTCGACGCGAACAACAAGAACACCGCGGTCTGTTCGTGGACTGCCGGTAACAACCAACCGCAGACCAAGGGCGTTTGGCTCGCGGCGGCCGATATCACCCCCGGTAAGTACAGCGGTACTGACCAACAGAGCGCGGTGTATTGGAACACGTTGATCGACAGCAAGAAGCCGGCCGCTGACGGCATTCCCTCGACGTACGCCGAACGCGCGATGCACGAACGCGTGATGATCTACAACCCGGCGACCAAGGCGCTCGAACCGAGCTCGTACATCATCTGGCGCAGCGGAGATGCCTCGGGCAACAACAACAACAACAACAAGTGCGGCACTTACTACCGCAACAACATCGCCCTGTACCAAATCGATCCCACGACGAACAAGCTCAACACCATCGTGCCGCTGACCGACATGAGCCAGCTGATGCTCGGCCTCGACGGTACGCACCTCGGCGTCTCCGCCGTCGTGTTCGGCCAGACCGATTCGCTCGAGACCCAGAAGCCCGGTCTGATGCTGTTCACCGGTAGCCAGAACGGTGGCGGTACGCCGGCGCAGATCAACTTCCTCGCGCTCGACCACGCGCCGGGCTCGTCTACCGCGCCGACCACGCTCGCCATCGCCGGTACGGCGAGCTCGGGCGCCGCCTCCTACGACCGCAGCATGTATTCGAACTACCTCGGTCAGAACCCGGGTAACCAAGGTCGCAACTTCTCGGCGACGATCTCGGTGGTCAACCCGTTCTGCGCCGACGGTGCGACGGCGAAGTGCGACAAGCTCCTCACCCTCATGGCGACCACCGGCGAGGATCCGACGGAAGTCGCGAACGTGTCGACGTCGCCGGTGCAGTACACCTGTTACGCCTCTGACGATCCGACCCACACGAGCCCGTACAAGTGCGCGCAGCTCAAGCTGTCCTCGTACATCACCGTGATCCCGGTTGCGCAGGCCAATGCAGGTACTGGCCCGGGCGGTGGCGATGGCGGCGGCGGCGGTGGTGGCGGTGGCGGTGGC
>CAZDGY010000584.1:0-4764 GCA_964504685.1 uncultured Kofleriaceae bacterium
TGAGCGCGCCGGACAGCCCGCCGGTCAGGGTGCCGCTACATGCGACATCCGCGGCGTCGATTCCGTTGCCGCCGTCGGAGCCCGGGCCGGGCCCACCGCCGTCGCCATGCGGACCGCCGCTTCCGGTCGCCGCGTCGGGCCCGCGCCCCGCCGAGCCACCTCCGCCGCCGCAGCCGCACAGCAGGACGCACGCCACCGCGAGTCGGTTCATGGCGACAAGACGCAACGAGCTCGCCGAGCGTCTCGCGGTTAACCGCAGTGTTACGCCGATACCGGCGCCGCGAACTGCGCGTGGTACAGCGCGTGATAAGCGCCTCCGGCCGACAACAGCTGCGCGTGCGTGCCTTGCTCGACGATTCGCCCGTTGTCCATGACGAGGATGAGGTCGGCATCCCGGATCGTCGATAGCCGATGCGCGATCACGAAGCTGGTCCGCCGCTCGCGCAGCGTCGCCATCGCCTGCTGGACGAGCACTTCGGTACGAGTGTCGACCGACGAGGTCGCTTCATCGAGGATCAGGATCGACGGGTCGGCGAGAAACGCCCGCGCGATCGTGATCAGCTGCTTTTCGCCGGTGCTGAGGTTGCTGCTCTCTTCGTCGATCACGGTGTCGTACCCCGCGGGCAACGCGCGCACGAAGCGATCGACGTACGTCGCCTTCGCGGCGGCGAGCATGTCGGCTTCGCTCGCGGTGAGGTTTCCGTACTTGATGTTGTCGCGGATCGTGCCGCCGAACAGCCACGTGTCTTGCAAGACCATGCCGAGCTTGGAGCGCAGATCTGCGCGCGGCACCGCGGCGGTATCGACGCCGTCGAGCAGGATCGCGCCGGCATCGAGGTCGTAGAACCGCATCAAGAGGTTGACGAGCGTGGTCTTGCCCGCGCCGGTCGGCCCGACGATCGCGACGGTCTGCCCCGGTTGCGCGACGAGCGACAGCTGTTCGATCAACGGGACATCCGGCTTGTAGCGGAACGTCGCGGCCTCGAACCGGACCTCGCCACGTGTCGGGTTGGCGAGCGCGACCGTCGCGCGATCCGCGGACTGATCCGGCACGTCGAGAAGCTCGAACACGCGCTCGGCCGACGCGACGCCCGATTGCAGCACGTTCGCGATCTGCGCGAGCTGGCTAAGCTGCTGCGTGAACTGGCGCGAGTACTGGATGAACGCCTGCACGCTGCCGATCATCATCGTGCCCCACGCGATGCGCAGGCCGCCGATCACCGCGATCGCGACGTAGTTGAGGTTCCCGACGAAGCTGATCGCCGGCATGATCAGGCTCGAGACGAACTGAGCGCGAAACCCGGCGTCGAACAGCTCGTCGTTCTTCGCGCGGAACTTGCCCTCGATCTCGCCGCGCCGGCCGAACACCTTGACCAGCGCGTGACCGGTGAACGCCTCCTCGATCTGACCGTTGAGCGCACCGACGTGCTTCCACTGCGCGACGAAGCCCTTCTGCGCTCGCTTGCCGATCCGTGCGGCGAGCCCGACCGAGAGCGGTACGGTGACCAGCGCGATGATCGCGAGCAGCGGCGAGATCAGCACGAGCATCACGAGCACGCCGATCGCGGTGAGTGCGGCGTTGAGGATCTGGCTGAGCGTCTGCTGCAACGCCATCGCCACGTTGTCGATGTCGTTCGTGACGCGTGACAGGATCTCGCCGTGCGGCTGGCCGTCGAAGTACGACAACGGCACGCGCATGAGCTTGTCCTCGACGTCGGCGCGCAACTTGCGGACGCTGCCCTGCACCGCGAAGTTGAGCACGTAGAGCTGCAACCACATGAACAGCGACGACAGTCCATAGATGACGAGCAAGGTCGTCAGTAGCTCGGCGAGCGCCTCGAGATCGAGCCCGGCGCCGGGTTGTACGTGCATCGCCTTGGCCAGCTGAGGGTTGGCGCCCGGGTGCAGGCTGAGGAAGCCGCGAAAGATGATGTTCGTGCCCTTGCCGAGCAACCACGGCCCGATCACGTTGAACGTGACCGCGACGACCGCACATGCGACCACCGCGACGAGCAGCCGCTTGTGCGGTGCGAGTCGGCCGAGCAGCCGTCGCGCCGACGCGCCGAAGGTCTTGGCCTTCTGCGGCGGACCCATGTTCATCCCCATCGGCCCGCGCAACATCGGGCGCTGCGGTTGAGCCGGCGCCGCTGGGCGTTGCTCGCCGCTCACGCCGCCACCTCTTGCTCTTCGGTCTGCGACGTCACGATCTCGACGTACGTCGGGCACGTCTGCATCAGCTGCGCGTGCGTGCCCTTGCCGACGAGCTTACCGCCGTCGAGCACGAGGATCTGTTGCGCATTGCGGATGCTCGCCACGCGCTGCGCGACGAGGATCACCGCCGTCTTCGCGAGCACCGGTCCGAGCGCGACGCGCAGCCGCGCCTCAGTCGCGAGATCGAGCGCCGAGAACGAGTCGTCGAACAGGAAGACGCCGGGTTGGCGTAGCAACGCGCGCGCGATCGCGAGCCGCTGGCGTTGACCACCCGAAACGTTCGTCCCGCCTTGGGCGATCGGAGCGTCGAGCTGCTTCGGCATCTGTTCGACGAAGTCCTTCGCTTGCGCGATCTCGAGCGCGGCCCACAGCTCCTCATCGGTCGCGTCGGGCTTGCCGAAGCGCAGGTTGCTCGCGACCGTTCCAGAGAACAAATACGCGCGCTGCGGCACGACGCCGATCCGAGCCCAGAGCTCTTCGGGCTCGCGCTCGCGCACGTCGAGCCCGTCGACCAACACCGTGCCGGCGGTCGGATCGCCGAGCCGCGGGATCAGCTCGAGCAGTGTCGTCTTGCCGGCGCCGGTCGATCCGATGATCGCGGTGATCTCGCCGGGCTTGGCGGTGAACGAGATGTCGGCGAGCACCGGCGCGCTCGCCCCGGGATACTTGTATTCGACGCCGCGCAACTCGACGACGCCAGTGAGCGCAGTCGGTCGCTGCGGCGATGCCGGCGGGGCAACAGCGGGCGCCGTGTCGAGCACTTCGCAGATCCGCTCTGCACACACCGCCGCGCGCGGGATCATGATCGACATGAACGTCGTCATCATCACCGCGACCAGGATCTGCATGAGGTAGCTGAGGTACGCGGTGAGTGCGCCGATCTCGAGCGAGCCGCCTGCGATCCGCTTCGCGCCGTACCACAGCACCGCGACGCTCGAGATGTTGAACACCAACGTCACGGTCGGCCACATCAGCGCCTGGAGCTTGCCGACCGCGATCGCGATCCCGGTGAGCTCGCCGTTCGCACCGTCGAACCGCCGCGCCTCGGCCGGCTCTCGCACGAACGCGCGGACGACGCGCATGCCGGTGATCTGCTCGCGCAGCACGCGGTTGACCGAATCGATCTTCGGCTGCATCGCGCGGAACTTCGGGATCATCCGGCTGATGATGAAACCGAGGCTGCCGGCGAGGACTGGGATCGCGACGAGGAGTAACCGCGACAGCGTCAGGTCATCGCGCAGCGCCATCACGATCCCGCCGATGCACATGATCGGCGCCATCACGATCATCATCGCGGTCATAAGCACGAACATCTGGATCTGCTGGACGTCGTTCGTCGTGCGGGTGATCAGCGAAGGCGCGCCGAGCTTGCCGACCTCGCGCGCCGACAACCGACCGACGTGATGAAACACCGCGTCGCGCAGATCTCGGCCATAGCCCATCGCGACGCGCGCCCCGAAGTACACCGCCGCGATCGAGCACGCGACCTGCGCCGCCGCGATCGCGAGCATCACGCCGCCCCAGGTCAGCACGTAGCCGGTGTCGCCGGTCGCGACGCCGCGATCGATGATGTCGCCGTTGATGCTCGGCAAGAATAGCGTCGCGGTGACCGCGAGTAGCTGGAGGCCGACGACCGCAAACAGCTGCCGCTTGAATGGCGCGAGGTACACACGCAGAAGGCGCCACAGCACGCCTCCTTGCTAGCCGAGCCGGCGCGGAAGGGCAATGTCTGGAGCGTCGCCGGTGTGTGAATAAACCCGCCGACCCGCCGGCGAGCTCGGATCAGGCGGCAGCGCTCATGGCATCGCGGTCTCGTAGAGGCCGTTGCCGTAGGTGCCGACCAGCAAGTGGCCGGCGTTGTCGGCTGCGACCGTACCGGGGAACGCCTGCTCGAGCCCCGGCAGGAGTCGCCACGTCGCGCCCGCATCGTCGGACGCGTAGACCCCGGCCTGGGTCGCCGCTACCAGCTTCGCACCCTGGACCAGCACGTCGTCGACCTCGACCCCGGCGAATCCGGTCGCGGTCCACTGGTCATACGGCGCGGTCGACCGGTAGAGGCCATGCTCGGTCTCGGCGAGCAGGGTCCCATCGTCGAGCTTGGCGATGCCTTCGATCGTGAGGTCGCCGAGCCCGACCGTGGTCTGCGTCCACGTGCCGCCTCCATTGGTCGAGATGTACACGCCATCTTCCGCGGTCGCGGCGGCGAGCGTCGTCGCGCTGTCGTCGACCGCGATGACGTCGTCGACGAACGTGCCGGGCGCACCGATGTCGGCGTGGTTGAACGTGGTGCCGTCGGTGGAGATCGTGACGCCTCCCCACGTCGCGGCGATGATCGTCGAGCCGACGTAGTGAACGCGCTCGGCGTGATAGTTGTCGGCCGGGCCCAGCGTGACGAGCGGCGTGAACGTCTGGGCCTGGTTGTCGGTGAGTGCGAGCTGCGTCCCGCTCGCGGTCAGGTACGTACTGGTCGAGGCGGGAGACGGCGCGATGCTGCGAGTCTCCGAGATGCCCCCGAAGTCCGACGAGAACTCGGTCCAGCTCGCCCCGCCGTCG
>CAZDGY010000585.1:0-4761 GCA_964504685.1 uncultured Kofleriaceae bacterium
GGCCTGCCGGAGCAAGCCGTCGACGAGAGTGGTCTTGCCGTGGTCGACGTGCGCGATGATCGCGACGTTGCGGATACTTTGCTCGGTCATTTTCGATCTCGATCCGTTCGCGCGTTCGTAGCTTCCGCCTCGCCGCCCGCGAGCACCCGATCGCACGCGAGCAGCGCGCGCGACTCCGCGGTCAGCTCGGGCGAGGTCAGCAGCGCCGCGAGCATGAGGTCATCGGTGCCTACCACCGACGGCCCACCGGTGATCGCGATCGCATCACCGCGCTTCGTCAACGTGCGCAGCGGGACGCCGCCGGCATCGTGGACTTGGGCCCCGTCGCCGGTCCCGTTGATCCGCACGATCGCGACGCCAGTCGGATCGAACACGCCCAGTACGGCGCGGTCGGTTTCGGGAAACATCCGCAGCTTCTGCGCGCCATCGCGCGACAGCGTGGTGCCGTTGCTGCCGGTCTCGCCGGTCCACCGGGTCTGTCCGAGCTGGGCGACGAACGGCGGGCCACCGGCGATCACGTCGAAGCCATCGACCTCGGCACGGCACGGATGCCCCGGGCGCAACCGCGCTTGCACCTCGCCCTTGGCGGAGTGAACGACAATCGCGTAGTCGTCGCCGCTGCCGCCAGCCGGCGCGGAGTTACTACCCCGGCAGCTCGCAAGCAGCGCCATGGCAAGCCGACAAGTCGGGCGAACGCCCGACGCGTAGCGCCGCCGTAGGCGGTGCGTAGGTAGTCGACAAATCGACACGGGCGGCGGTCTATAACAGGTTGGCGGGAGTGCGGCAACCTCGCGATTCTCTGGTCGGTGTGGTACCCGAAGGCATGCTGCGCGCTGGGCTGGTAGCGCTGCTGCTCGTCGCGTGCGGGCACGGCGGGGGCTCGCAGCAAAGCGCCCCGCAACGCCGCGATGGCGGTGCTATGGCCACCAAAGCTCCGCGCGACCTGGCCCCGGGGCCGCTCGGCGTCGCCACGCTCGATGGCTTCGGCTGGCGCAAGCGCGCGGGCCAACCGGCGTTTCGAGCCGCGCGCACGGCCGAGGCCGCGGGTGACTGGTCAGCGGTGGTGACTGCGTGCCGGCAAGCGCTCGCAGCCGATCCACAGCACCTCGAGGCGGCCTACCTGCTCGCGGTCGCGCTCAGCAAGACCGGCGGTGGCGACGAGTTGCTCGCGCCGCTCACCACCGCGGTCGAAGGCGATTTCGGCAAGTGGGGCGATGCCTCGCTCGCGCAACCGGCATTGCAAGCGTGGCTCGCGACCGAGACCGGCGGTGCGTGGCAGCGGCTGATCGCGCGCGATCACGCGGCATTCACCGCAGCGCTCGGCCGGGCGGTGATCGTGGTCGCCGGCGGCGATCTGTATGCGTTCGATCCCGACAGCTCGCGCTGGCTACGGCTGACCCGAACGTTCGGCACGGTGGTCGCCGCTTTTCGCTCACCGAGCGAGCCGCGGATCGCGTACATCACGCGCGCGCGCACGAAACGCAGCGCCGCCAGTCAGCTCGGCGTCGGCATTGTCGATCTCGCGAGCGGTCACACCGTCAATCCGACGCCGATCACCGCCGGCTCGTCGATCGAGCTCGCGTGGATGACCCAGCCACCGAGCTTCGTGTTGCGCGCCGACGGCTACTGGACGATCGATCGCGATGGCGCGTTGGTGTCGACCGCGGTGAAGACGGCGCTGCCGATCAGCGGTGCGACACTCGAGGTGCACGGTCATAGCTCGCGGATTCGGCAACGTCCGGGCGCGATCGCCGACGTGATCGCCGATTGGGATGCGCTCGGCCTCGCGAGCGCGATTCGCGTCGGGGCTGCGAAGCGCGCGGTGTCGGTGCCGAGTCCAGGCCTGATCGATGGCGCGACGCTCGCCTGGTCGCCCGATCGCACCCACATCGCGTTTGTCGTCCAGCTCGACGATCACTGCGCGAACGGTGTCGGCAATGCGGGCGTGTTCATCGCCGATGCGGCGACCGGGACGACGACCGAGCTCGAACGCGCGAAGCACGGGGTCTCGCTCGAGTGGTTGTCCGATCGCCGGCTCGCGATCGCCGGCGACAGCGGCGTGACGCTCCGCGATTTGCAAAGCCCAGCTGCGGTCGCGATCGCAGGTGCGACCGATCTGATCGCGCCTCGCCGCGTGCCGAAATGCACGCCCGATCCGGATGCCGCGCCGGACGAGACGCCGCCTTCCGACGACGATGCGGCTGCAGGTGACGAACCGAGCGACGCCGGCGTTCGGCCGTGACGCGAATCGCCTGGCACCGGTAGACCCGGTCTGCCATCGTCAACAGCGTGCGATACACGCTAGTCGTCAGCCTGATCGCGATAGCGTTCACGAGCGCCGCGCAGGCGAAACCCGGGTCGATCGACAAGGCGCGGTGGACCACGGCGGTTGTCGGGGCGTTGCCACGCGACGCTTCGGTCACGACCGTCACGCCGAGCGTCGTGCCCGATGGTTGGATCAGCGAACAGCCCGCGGCTTTGCTCGTCGCCGGCAAGCTCGGGACGGCGACGTTCAAGATCTGGATCGTGCCGCGAGACTGGGTCGGCATCCGCAAGCCGGATTCGACGCGTGGGCCCGACGAGTACTGGAGTGGCATCGTCGCGAACGCGGATGCCGCGGCGATCACCGTGTCGACCGACGACGCGGTCCTCGACGCGCTCCGCAAGCTCGGCATGTCTACGACGTCGCTGGTCAACGGTGGCGGGCTGACCGCGTGGACCGGCCGTCTCGATACGGCGAACGCCTCGGCCGAGCACCTGATCGCGACGTACTGTCACGACGCTGCAACGCGCGACGAAGCGGTGTACTCGCTCGTCGTGCTCGGCGTTCCTGCCGCCGACGTGTTCCGCGCCACCGCGCTCGATCCGGCGGCCACCGAGCGGACCCGGAGCTTCGCGATCGAATCGCTCGCGCAATTCCCCGGGCCGACGACGAGCGGGGCAATCGCGCAGGTGCTCGGCGAGCCGACTACGCCCGACAAACATCGAGCTGCTGCCGCATATGTCGCCGAGCAGCTCGGCGATCGGGCGCACGGGCCGGTGCTCGCGTTTGCGCTCGGACACGCGGTCGACCACGACGCTCGCTCGAAGCTGATCTCGGCGATCGTGCGAGTGCGCTACCAACCCGCCGCGGCTGCGATCTACGAGGCGCTGCGCCACGAGCCCAGCCCGTATACCCAAGCCGATCTCAGCGCGGCGCTCGCCAGCCTGCGCTACATCCCGGCGATTGCCGAGATCCGGCACGTCGCGGACGATCCGTTCAAGCCGTACGGCAACCCGCTCGGCAAGGACACCGAGCGCGAGCTCCATGACCGCGCGCGGCTCGCGCTGTTTGTCCTCACCGGGACGTGGGGCGCACCTGCCAAGGGTTGGCGCTTCGCGCTCCAGGCGCCGCCACAGGCCAAGCTCGGCGATCCGATCCACGCGCAGCTGTTCGCCGAGAACGTGAGCGATCAGGTGATGAGCTACTTCGCCGCGGTGCTCGGTACGCTGGTGATCGATGGCGTGGCGCAGCCGCGCGGATTGACCGCCGTCGATGGCGTCGACTCGTTCTTCCCGAATCAGGTGATCACCGAAGACCAGGATCTGACCAAGCTGTTGCCGACGCGCGGTAAGCATCGCGTGTCGTATGTCGTCGACGGCGTGCATTCGAACGAGATCGTCATCGACGTCCGATAGCCGTGTAGGTGCCGCAGCGGCGCGCGACGCACTTACCACCTGTCAGAACTTCACCGTCGAGCAATCGCGGGCTTGCCAACTCGTGCCGGTGGCAATCGCGGGCTTGCCGCGCTGCGCGACATGGCACATCGGGTGCTTTTTCCTCGGGCATGGAGCTACGCGAAATCGCAACGGCAGGCCTCGGAGGCGCCGTCGCCACCGCGGTCGACGTTTCGACGCTCGTGTTGCAAGTCAGGCACGGCACGCCGATCCCGCTCGCCGCGTTCATCGCGAGCACGGCGGGCGCGGTCGTGTGCTTCACGCTGAACAAGTACGTCGCGTTTCGCGACCCTGCAAAGGTCACGTGGCGCCAGCTCGCTCGGTTCGGCGTGGTCGCTGGCATGACCGCGGTGTTGATGGCGGTGCTCATGCAGCTCGTCGCGGTCGAGCTCCACGTGCCGTACGTGCTCGGCAAGCTGCTGTGCTCGGCCGCCGTGTTTCTTGCGTGGACCTATCCGGCGCAGCGCCGACTCGTGTTTCGAGCCGCGCGCCGTGTCGTGCCGTCGCCGTCGCCGTCGTGAAGGAGAACATCATGTCGTCATCGCTGCCATTCGTCGACCTCTCGATTGTCGTGCCCGCGTACAACGAGGAGCATCGGATCCTTCCGACGCTCGCATCGCTTCACGCATTTCTGTCGGCGCAACCGCTGCGCTACGAGATCGTCGTGGTTGACGATGGCTCGAGTGACAACACGATCGACGTCGTCCTATCGAAGATGGGCGAGATTCCGGGTCTTCGTCTCGTTCGCCAATCGCCGAATCGCGGCAAGGGTGCTGCAGTCCGGCTCGGCATGCAGGCGGCGCGCGGTCAGATCCGCGTGATGAGCGACGCCGACGGCTCGATGTCGCCCGAGATGTTGCCGCGCTTGCTCGCGCCGATCATCGAGTGCAGAGCCGAGATCGCGATCGGCTCGCGCTACGCGCCCGGCGCGAAGACCGACGTCAAGCAACCGATGTATCGCGTGCTGTGGAGCCGGCTCGCGAATCGCGTGATCCAGCGCTCGCTCGTGCCGGGCGTGCGCGACACGCAGTGCGGCTTCAAGGC
>CAZDGY010000586.1:0-2570 GCA_964504685.1 uncultured Kofleriaceae bacterium
AACGCAACACGGCGGCGATGATCGCGAACACCTCGAGCAACGCGATCCTGTCGACCAAAATCGACGGTGTCTCGTCGTACGTCGATCGCCGATCGAAGCTGCCATCGGACGCGCAGGCACTCATTCGTGAGCAAGTCGAGAAAGAGATCTCGGGCGTGCACGCGGTGGATCCGCGCATCGCCGATTTTCCAGAGCCGGGCCCCACGCGCGTCACGACGAATCCGCGGGGCGTCCCCGTTCAACAGCCGGGCTATCGTCCGCCGAACCGTCCAGGCACGAAGGGCGGCGGTTAGTGGTCGAAGTCTACACGCCGCCGCCGGTGCACGTGTCGCTCCTGCCAAAAGAGCCGATCGTAATCGACGACGTCTGCACGCCGGCGCAGCTCGCGTCGGCGGCGCGGCGGATCCTCGAGCTCCGGCAGTCGTGCCCCGAGAGCGCGAAGGGCGCGAACCTGGGCGGCTGGAAATCACCCTATGAGATCTTCGATCAGTCCGCCGATCTGACGCGGATCGGCGCGGCCATTCGCGCGCAGCTCAAGCTCCGGTGGAAGATCGCGCAGTGCCCGATCAACTGGGCGATGATCAACAGCGCGGGCAGCTCGCACCCGCGCCATCGTCACGGCTCAGCGGGGATCTCGTGCGTGCTCTACGTGACCGCCGGCGATCCGCCGGTGCCGACGGTGGTCGAGCTCGAGGATCCCGCCGGCGGCGAGCTCGCGGTAGCGCCGATCCCCGGTCGCATGCTTGTCATGCCGATGCGGCTATGGCATCGCGTGCCGGTGTATGCGGGCGTCTCGCCGCGGATCACGATCGCGTTTGATGCCTTCGAAGGGATCCGGGTGTAGCGATGTCCATGACGCCACTCTTTCACGTGACCCTGCCGGATCTCGACGACAACTCCGAGGAGAGTCACTTCGCGCCGTTGCTGTTCATCCTCGAAGGGATGATCTTGCTCAACATGTGGCACATTCAACGCTCGCTCAAGAAAGCGATGCGCGGGCTCGGTCGCCCGGTGCCGCCCTGTTCGAGTCGGGCGTGCGCTACAAGGAAGACGACGCCGGCCGCGAGGATTGGCGCGACGTCTACATGATCCTGAAGCGCAAGCGCGGCGACTGCGACAATCTCGTCGCGTGGCGCGTCGCCGAGCTGCGCGTCGCCGGCATCGCCGCCGAGCCCGTGATCAAGTGGCGACACATTCCGTACGAGATCGCGTGCAAGCTCTACCCGCCGAGCATGATCTCTCCGAACGGGCTGTGGATGGTCCATTGCTGCGTTCGCATGCCCGACGGAGAGATCGAAGACACGTCGAAGCTGCTCGGTATGGGCGGGGGCTACTCGAATCGCGTATGATCGCATTGGTTCGCTTTCTCGGTACGCTCGCGCTCGGCGTGTTCGTCGGCGATCGCTGGGCGCAGCGCCGCAACCCCGCGCTCGCGCGCGCGACGTCGAGCGGGTTCCGTGACGTTCGCGCGCGCCGCGCGATCCCGGGCCCGATCGAAGTGCTTCACGGCTTCATGCTGCGCGATCAGCAACCGCCGGCGTTCGTCGTGCACCACGCGCTCGCTGAGGCCGAGCTCATGGGCCGCCACGATCTCGTGGGCCACCTCGTGCGCGTGTTCGTCGAGCCCGCGGTGTACGAAGTCGAGGAGCGCGTTACCGTGGCGCCGCCGCCGATCGTGCAGGCCGTGCCGCCCGCGTCACAAAACGCGCCGAGCGCGCCGGCGCCGCTAGACGATAACGACAGCGACGGCGCAACCGATGCGACCACGGACGCGAGCGCCGACGTGTCGACGTCGTCGCCGCTCCCCGGCGTCGCCGATGATCAGTGGGCGGCGTTCTCCGGCGCGCTCGCGCGCGAGGCACCGACGTTCGACAGCAATCGTCATGTCGGCCGCTATCGCCAGCGCAAAGATCGCCTGCGCGAGCTCGGCTGCGATCCGGCAATCGTACTCGCCAATCCGCGCGCGCAAGACGTCGCGCTCGCGATGGACGTCGCCGATGCAGCGCGACACCTGTACGAGTCGGGCACTGCCGAGCAGCACGTCGGGCGCACGGTGCTCTTACCCGACGAAGATCAGCCGCGGACGATCACGCTCTCCGGCGTCGTCGGCATTGCGCACGCGGCCGGGCTCGAGGGTTGCGTCGGCTGGCTCGAATCCCGCGAGGATCGCAAGCGCTACCCGCACACGACGAAGGTCTTCCTCGCGACTAACGGAGCATTCTAGTGGCCTATCTACTCTCTCAAGCCGTCGACTACGCGCTCAACGAGCCGGGCCAATACGTCGGCGTCGTGCACCCGACCGCGCCGCCGCGGATGCCCGACAATCGCATGGAGTGGCACACGTGGAGCTTTCACACGCTGAAGGCGTTGCAGGATTGGTACGACGACTGGGTCGGTACGCCTGCGCTCTATCACTTCATCGCGATGTTCGACAAAAACGATCCGACGTGGACCCGAGGCCAAGCGCTGCAATCGCGCGAACCGGGTAAGGCCGTCGCGTACGAAGAGAATCGGAAGTGGTGGGAGTCCGCGTCGGGCCGCGGTGGCGGTGGCGGCGGCGTTCGGATCTC
>CAZDGY010000586.1:2580-4754 GCA_964504685.1 uncultured Kofleriaceae bacterium
GCGTAGCAACTTCGGCGGCACGGGCGCGGACGGCTTCGCGATCATCCCGACGCCTGTCGTCGTCGCGCCTGACGTCCAACCGCCCGCGCCGGCGACGCCCGATCCGGGCGTCGATCCGTCGTTCGTGAACCAGAGCGCGACCGATCCGAGCACGGGCACCGCGGTCGTTGCCGGCCATCGCGTGCTCGCGCGCGGCGCGCGGTTTGGCGCTGGCCGGTTCGATCGCTACGGTCGCGAGCTCCTGCTCGAGCACGTCACGCCCGCGCCCGAGCGCTTGGTCGCGATCGCGCCGCTGCTCTCGCCGGGCGCGAACGGCCTGACCGCGCACGTGTCGTTCGATGGCCAGCGCGTGCACGCGCGGATCTGCGTCGACGGCCGCTGCTATGTCGGCTCGACGGATCTCGCGACTGCGCTCGCGTTCCTCAACGCCGAGACCGACGGCGACGTCGAGCTCGATCTTGACGACGCGATCCAGTCGGCAGGCGACACGCTCGTCGGCGCGCTGATCGAGGATCACGTGCACTCGGTCTGCGGCTCGTGGTGGAGCGATCTGAAACATACGATCTTCCACGTCCAGCATTCGGTTGCCAAGACGATCCAGAAGTTCAAGGTTCCGATCACGATTGCGTCGACCGCCGTCGCGACGTACTACGGCGGATCGTCGGCGGGCGCCGCGGCGGGAAAGCTCACCGGCCCGATTATCGACGCATCGGCGGGCGACTCGGCGGCTAAGAAGCAAGTCGCGCAGGCCGCGCTCGCGCAGGCGACCAAGGAAGCACAGACCAATCCGAACACCGCCAAGGCGCTAGCCGCCGCGCAAACCGCGGTCGCGCAGACGACCGCGGCGTATCACACGGTGCAGACCGTCGCGAACGCCAAGGCGGGCAACGTCGACGCGCAGAAGCAGCTCGCCGAGCTCCAAGGCGCGGCCGATGGCGGCGACGTCCAGGCGCAGAAGCTGCTCGGCGTCGCGAGTGACGCGACCGACGCGGCGAACGCGAACGCCGGCGACTCGACGACGATCAACACGGGGCCCGATCCCGACGTCGAGATGGACTCAGACGCGGGCGCCAGCGACGGCGCAGACGCGACGAGCTCCGGCTGGGGGCTCCTGCCGTACGTTGCGTTGGGCGCCGGTGCCGGGCTCGCGCTCCATCGCTATCGCTCGCGCTCGTTGCCCGCGCCGATCATCGCGAGCGGCGACTACGTGATCGTCGCCGGGTTCTGGCATGACATCGGCGGTGCGGTGCATGGCGTCGGTCACGCCGCGTTCAAGGTGCACCATTTCGTCGCGACCACGATTCAAAAGTTCAAGGCGCCGATCGTCGTGGTCGCTGGCATCGTCGCGTCCTACTACGGCGGGCCGCTCGCCGGTATGGCGGCGACCGCGATCACGGGGCCCGCGATCGACGAGATGGCGAACATCGGCGAAAAGAAAAAGTCGACGCTGGCGAAGGAAGCCAAGGCTCGGCAAGCCGCCGCCGCGAAGCAACTGGCGGCGTTGCAGAAGTCCGACCCCCAGGCGGCAGCGCAGGCGATCGCGACCGCGAAGACCGCGATCACCAAGACCGCGCAGGCGTATCACACGGTCGAAGTGATCAAGGCTGCCGCGAATGGCGATCCGGCCGCGAAGGCGCAGCTCGCGCAGCTCACCACCGCCGCCACCAAGGGGGACGCGACGGCAAAAGATCTGCTCGCGATCGCGCAGAAGCTGGGCGCCGATGGCAGCGGATCCGCAGCGACGCCGCCGGCCGCGCAGCCGGGTGATCCGAGCTACGTCGATCCGTCGGACATCGAGATGGACGGCAACCCCGACGGCGGCAACCCGGTGACCACGGCTGACGCGCCCGAGGCGACCGACGCGATGGCGGACGCGGTGTCGTCGGGCACGACCGACGGCGCGTATCGCGAGATCGCGGCGCGCACCGCCGCTACGCTGCACGCGCAGGGCGCGCAGGTGGTCGGCGTTGCGGTCGGCGCGCCGGGCGCGCCGCTCGCGCAGACGACGAAGACGTTCGCGAATTCCGACGACGCCGACGACTGGTTCGGCGCGATCGCGAGCGAGCCGTCCGCCTACGGTTACGTCGCCTACTACGACGCCGCCGATCCGTCGTGGCCGCAGCCGCTCAATGAATCGACCGGCCACGTCACGGAGTCCGCGCATGTCTCGGGGC
>CAZDGY010000587.1:0-4733 GCA_964504685.1 uncultured Kofleriaceae bacterium
GACGCTATTCGGACACGTGGCCCCCGGAAGTCGACTGGTTCCCGGCGGAGGGGACGATGACCCCGATGCTGTCATCGCGTACCAGCCGGACGGCACCGAAATCGTGCTCGCCGATGGCGACCTGGAACACATACCGAGCACCGCTCTGCAAGCGCAGACGTCGCAGCTGTCCGGTCCATGGACGACAGCGGTCGCGAAATGGGCCCCTTTCTATGGATATCAAGAGTTGGAGTTTCTGTTTGCGAGCGACAGCACGCTTTACTATCAGCCACAACTTGGATTCGAGAACCATTGATACTTTTTGAGACCTGGCAGCCAATCAATTCCCCGGAGGGCGTGTGAGAACTTCGCTGTTGTTGTGTGGCGGTGCTGTTGCGATTATCGGCGTCGGTTCATTCTTCTACGTAAATCGCGATGAGGTCGCGCGGATAGAGCGCGTGCTCAGCTACTAAGGCTATGCAGCGCGCGGGCTTCGCGGTCGGCGCAGCGCTAATCGCAGTCGGCTTCGCGCTGCCCCACCTGCGGCGCGCGTGGATCGCCGACGTCGTGACGTGGGACGCCGTGCCGAGCGAACCGGCGCAACTGCCGGCCGGCGACGGTCCGGGGCTGACGCCGAGCGTGCACACGCGCGTGCTGTTGATCGACGGGCTCGCCGCCGATGTCGCGGCGGAGCTCCCAGCGTGGACCAAGATATGCGCACGTGGCATCGCGGTGACCGTCGATGTCGGGTTCCCGACCGTGTCGCTGCCGGTCGAAGTTGCGCTGTGGTCGGGGCTGACCCAGCAGCAAACTGGCGTCGTCGGTCACCAAGGGCGCCCGCTCGCGCCGCCACTCGATCGCCGCGCGATTCCGGCGCAGGTCGCGGGCAGCCACGCTATCGCGGAGAACCACGGCTACATCGTGCGCTCGCTCGGGTTCGCGACCGCCGAGCCTGCTGCGGCCGCCGACGGCGTCGGCGATGCCGACCTCGAGCGCTGGGCGACGCAGTTCGAGTCGCGCGCGACCGCGGCTGTCGCGAGTGATAGCGCGCTCGTGTTCGTCCACATCCTGCGCGTCGATAACGCCGGCCATCGGTTCGGCAAGGACTCGGAGTCGGATCAGTATCGCGACGCCGCGATGCAAGCCGACGCGCTGCTCGACACGCTCGTCGCGGCTGGCGGCAGTGACGCGCGGTGGTTCTTGCTGTCCGACCACGGCCACTTGTCCGGCGGCGGTCACGGCGGCGAGGAGCGCGACATTCGCCAAGTAGCCGGCTGCATCGTCGGGCCGGGGCTCGCGCCGAGCGCCGAGCATCCATTGATCCACGTCGTCGATGTCGCACGCGCGATCGCCGATTCGGTCGGCGCGAAGCTTGATGCCGCGTCGCGAGCTCGGCCTCTGTCGGTCGCGTTGCGCGCTCCGCTCACCGGCGACGATGCGCTGCCGAGCCAACCGGTCGTTCCCGCCGCGCTCGGGCTCGTGGTGCTCGTGCTCGGCGCCACGGCGATGGCGTGGGCCAGCGCGCGCTGGTGGCTCGCCGCATGGTGGTGGCTGCTCGGGTGCGCCTCGCTCGTCATCGTCCGCGGCGTGCCGACGCTGTCGATGCCGATGATCTACTCGCCGGAAGGCCGCACGATGTGGCTCGCGTGGTCGCCGATGCTCGCGATCGCGTGCGTCGCGACGTACGTCGCGCTCGGTCGCACGACGCTGTGGCGCGCGGTCACCGCTCAGCTCGCACTACCGTTCGCAGCGGCAGCGGCGGCGATCACGGCGTGCAGCGGCTGGTCCGCGGTGTTCGGAGCGGACGTCGCCCCCGTCGTGCCGCACTACACCGCGTGGGTGTCGCCACTCGTGCTCATGGCTGCGCAGGGGGCTGCGGCGGTCGGGCTTGCTGTTCTCGGAAAGTCTTGCCGGCAGGCGATCGGTCGACGCGGACGTCCGGAATCGCGGCGTACATCGCGAGCAGGCGATTGACGATGTCGGGGTGTTGGGCGGCGAGATCTTCGTGCTCGCCCGGATCGCGCTCGAGATCGTAGAGCTCGGTCAGGTTGTCGGCCGGCTTGACGATGACATGATACGGCCACACCACCGCGCCGTGCTGCTTCTCTTCATGCAGCGCGATCGCACGCTCGGCGATGCGCAGCGCGGGCGGCGCATCGAGCAGCGCGGGCACGAGATCGGTGCCGTCGAGAGGCGCCATCGCGGTCGCCGAGCCGACGAGATCGAGCAACGTCGGCGCAATGTCGACGAGCGACACCGGATCGACGCGTTGGCCGGGGAGGACACCCGGGATATGGATCGCGAACGGAATGCGCACGAGCGGGCCGTAGGTCACCTCGCCGTGGGTGTCGGGAAACCGCCGATCCTCGCCGAGCGACTCGCCGTGATCGCTGAGGAACACGACGATCGTGTGGTCGGTTTCGTGCCGCGCGTCGAGCTCGGCGAGTACTTGGCCGACACCGTCGTCGATCGCGTGCAGCAGCGCGCGATAGCCGTGCGCGACCGGCGAGCCACCATCGTGAACGAGCGCGAGCAACGGCTTCGGCACGTCGATCTGATGATGCTCGTGGACGTCGAAGTAGTGTAGCCAGATGAAGTACGGCTCGGTCGCGACCGCCTTGACCCCGACGTCGGTCGTCGCCCCCGCGCTGACGTGATCGCCGACGTCCTCGACTTGGCCGTCGGTGCGCACCGTCGTGAAATGATCGACGCCGCGGCGGATCAGTGTGTCGCCGACGAAGCGCGTGACCTCGCCCGGAATCGCCGCCGACGTCTGGCGGCCGAGCGCGTGCAGCGCATCGATCAGCGTCGCGCGGGTCGGCTGGTACGGATCGAACCGGCCGGTGAGCAACGTCGACAGCGACACGTCGGTGCCGGACGCCGGCGCGATCGCGTGCGTGAACCACACCGAATCGTCGAGGAGCTTCGCGATGTGCGGGAAGTCCGTACGATCAGCGGCGCCCGGCGCGAGCGGATCGAACCGCAACGCGTCGACCGTTATAAGCAGGACGTTCATCGTCTTCGTGCGGGACAGCACCGCTTGCACCGCGGGCGAGCCGTGCCATCCGTCGAGATCGAGCGGCTTCGGCGGTGGCGGCGGCGGCGGCTCCGGCATCGCATCGAGTCCGTCGCAGTTTTGATCGATGCCATCGCCCGGGATGTCGATCGCGCCGGGATGGATCGTGGGATCGGAGTCGTCGCAATCGCCACCGCCGAGGATCGGCGAGGCGCCGTCGCGGTCGAAGTCGACGAGCCAGCGCCACGTCGCGACCAGATCGCGGCTCTGGTCACCGTACGTCGCGAGTCGCTCGCGATCCGCCGGCATCTGCAGGCCGTAGCAAGCCGACGCCGCGCCGGTGCCCACCGCGAGTCCCGCGATCGCCGCAGCGAACGCCACCGGTACGGTCTTGCGCCGCGTGATCCGCAACGCGACCCCGAGCACGACGAGGATCGCGAGCGTCACGCCTTGATGCGCGCTCGGATAGCCGGTGCGCAGCAGCTCGCGCTCGGCGTAGATCAACCCCGACGCGATCGCGGCGAGTACCAGCACCACCATCGCGCGCCAGATCAGATCGCCCGAGCGCAGGATCCGTTGGCCGATCGCGATCCCGATCGCCGAGATCACCCACAACACGAGCGGCAACGCCCACGGCGCGTACTTCGCGTAGGACAACGTCTGCGCGAACGCCCCGTTGAACAGCGTGGCGCACACCGGCGCGGTGACGGCCGCGGTCGGCGCGCTCAACGCGAGCGCGGCGAACCACCACGGGGCACGTCGGACGAGCAACGAGACGACCGCGATCACCCCGCCGACGAGAAACCCGGTGAACGCGAACACCGGCGGGATCGCGAGCGCTGTGCCGATGCGATCGAGCCGAACCGCCTCGAGCACGCCGACCGCGAGCGCGGCGAGCACGTGAGCGCTGAGGATCCAGCCGATCGGAACCGAGTCAGGTCGCGCCGGAGTGCGACCGGCGACGCCGGCTGCGCGCGAGGACATCAGTTGATCTGAGCACGCCGCGGCTCGCCGTGGCAACTAGCCGAGGCCTAGGCCTTCGGCGGGTACTTCTGCAGCTTGCGTTGCAGGCTGCGCCGGTGAATCCCGAGTCGGCGCGCGGCCTCCGAGATGTTGCCGCCCGCGTCGGATAGCACGCGGTTGATGTGCTCCCACTCGGCGCGCGCGAGCGACGGGGCGCGATAGTCGCCGGAGTCCGGCGGCGGCGGGTCCAGGGGTGGCGCTTCGCCCCGCGCGAACGCACCGATGATGTCGTCGGCATCGGCCGGCTTCGACAAGTAGTAGGTCGCGCCGAGCCGCACCGCGTCGATCGCGGTCGCGATGCTGCCGTAGCCGGTCAACACGACGATCTTGGTCGACGGGTCGATCTCGCGCAGCGCCTTGACCAGCTCGAGCCCGCTCTTGCCCGGCATCTTGAGGTCGACGACCGCGAGCTCCGGCGAATCGCTCGTCGCGGCCGCCACCCCGGCGTCGTAGTCGCCGCCCGTGCGGACGTCGTAACCGCGGTCGGTGAACGCGCGACCGAGCCGGTTGCGATAGACCTCATCGTCGTCGACGATCAGGATCGATAGCTCTTGCTCGCCCATGCTCGTTGGATACCACCACCGGCGAGATCGATGCACTCATTGTGCACGACCGCGACATCGCCCGGGTTCACGAGTCTGATCGTGCCCTAGCAGCATCGGTCGGCAGCTCGACCCGCACCTCGGTCCCCTGCTCGCCCGAGTCGATCCGCAGC
>CAZDGY010000588.1:0-4704 GCA_964504685.1 uncultured Kofleriaceae bacterium
AGCCGCGCGAACACCCGCGCGCGGCCTCGGTCATGAACATGTCGGCGAGCTCGGTGTGGGGCGTCGCGATCACCGAGCGAGCAGGAAGCAACGCATCGTCCGCCGCGGCGACCGGCGGCACCGTCTCGCCGTGGCTGTGCGGCAAGTAGTAACCCGGCTTGCCGGCGAGCGCGGTCCACAAGCGATCGCGCACGAACCCGACGTCGCGCGCGAGCTCGACGAGCTCGACGATCAGCTGTTCCCCTTCGCCGACGATGATCACGTCGCACAACGGCGCGAGCGGCGCGGGGTTGCTGAACGTCAGCGGGCCGCCGGCGATCACGAGCGGATGGCGATTGTCGCGCTCTTCGCGCAGCACCGGAATGTTCGCGCGCTCGAGCGTGGCCGCGACCCCGGCGATCTCGAGCTCGTAGGCGACCGAGTAGGCGAGCATCGGGTAGCTGCCGATCGGTCGGCCGGTCTCGAGCGTCAACCACGGCTCGGGCGACTCGTCGAGCATCGCGCGATCGGCGGCGACGCCCGGCATCGCGTGCAGCGCGCGATAGATCTGCTGGTAGCCGAGCGACGACATCGCAGCGCGATACGGGCTCGGATAAACCAACGCGATGCGCGTCTCGGCTTCCTTGTACAGCGTGCCGCGCTCGGCTGCGAGCAACGCCTGACGGTCGAGGACGCGTGGCTTCATTCGCAACTAACTACGCGGTCGACAAGCGTTGAGTGGTCGAGCCCGTTCCATAAGTCGAAGCACACCGCTGCACCGTTCGCAGCGTGCGCTCCGTCGCCATCGCATGGGTAGCGTGTGATCACGAGTGCGCTCTGTCGATCGCCGCGCGCGATCGCTGCTTCGACCCGCTCGTCATCGCGACCACCGGGCGCCGTGCGATCGACGTCGCCGGCGATCCGGTGTGCGCCTTCCGCGGGCAGCTCGCCTGCGATCAGCCCGATCGTGCGGTCGCGGACGGCGTTGGTCGCGAGCCGCTCGGTGCGGACGCGCCACATCGTCTCGCAGCTCGAATCTTGCGCGACGGCGAGGATGCGCAACCTCGCCCACACGCTCGAATAGTCGACGAGCTCGATCACCGATCCGACGGTTGGCCGGCGGCCATGACACGCGGCCGATTGCGGTGACGTCATCGCGCAGTACGCCGGGGGCCCGCCGGCGGAATCGCGGCGCTCGACGCGAACGACGCGACCGGGGCGCGCTTCGGCGATCGAGCCGAACGCCGCACACGCAATCACGATCGCCGGCCGCATCGCACGCATGATAGCAGCTGTGCTACCCACGGCCTATGTCGTCTCTCCGCTACACCGTGCGGCTCGACGCGCCCGAGCAGCATCTGGCCCAGATCGCGCTAACGCTGGCTGTGACGGGCGAGCACGTCGACATCGCGTTGCCCGCGTGGTGCCCGGGAAGCTACCTCATTCGCGATTACGCGCGATTCGTGCGCGATCTGACCGCAGTCGACGACAGCGGCGGCCCCCGTCGAGTCGAGAAGCTCGACAAGCAGACCTGGCGGATCGCCGCCGCCGGCGCGCGCGAGCTGACCGTGCGCTACGCGGTGTACGGCCACGATCTCACCGTCCGCACGAACCACATCGACGCGACGCACGCGTTCCTGCACGGTCCGGCGACGTTCGTCTACCCGGTCGCGCAACGCACGGCCGCGGTCGAGGTCGACGTCGCGCTCCCCGCGGATTGGGAGCTCGCGACCGCGATGGCCGGCGCCGGCACGCAGCGGCGCGCCGAGTCGATCGACGAGCTGTACGACCATCCGCTTCACCTCGGCCGCGTTCGTCGTCACGTCGTGCCCGCGAAGCTGCCGGTGGAGCTCGCGATCTGGGGCGAGCGCGCGCCGGGCGGGATGTTCGACGAGGCCCAGCTGACGCGCGACCTCGCCGCGATCGTCGACAACCACGTCGCGCGCTTCGGCGAAGCGCCGTTCGAGCGCTACACCTTCATCCTGATGCTGTCGCACGACGCGTACGGCGGCCTCGAGCATCGCGCGTCGAGTGTGAACCTCTTCCATCCGCATTGGGGCGCGTCGCGCAAAGCGTATGAAGGCCTGCTCGAGCTGCTGTCGCACGAGCTGTTCCATGCGTGGAACGGCAAGCGGATCGCGCCACGCCCGCTGCTCGAATTCGACTACACGCACGAGGCGTACACGCCGTGCCTCTGGGTGATGGAAGGCATCACGTCGCACTACGATCGGTTCGCGTTGCGCTCGAGCGAGCGCGTCACCGCGAAGACCTTCCTCGACAAGGTGCTCGACGATTGGGCGCGGCTGCAAGCGACACCCGGGCGCGCGCGCCAGAGCCTGGAGCAGTCGTCGTTCGACGCGTGGATCAAGCTGTACACACCGCACGAACCGAACCACACCACGCCGGTCAGCTACTCGTTGATGGGCGGGCTCGTGTTGCTCGGGGCGTATCTCGAGATCCGCCGCCGCGGCGAAGGCGCGCGCTCGCTCGACGACGTGCTGCGCGCACTGTGGACGCGCTACGGCGTCCCGCGGAGTCCGCACCCCGACGACCTCCAGCCGATCTTCGAAGAGGCGACCGGGCTCGGGCTCGACGACCTGTTCGCTCGCAAGATCCGCGGCACCGAGGACCCCGAGCTCGCCGGAGAGCTCGCGCATGTCGGGCTCGAGCTCAAAGGCTCCGCCGATCCGGCGCAGGTTGCGGACGGCGCGCACGCGGTGTGGCTCGGCGCCGTGACCTCGGGCTCGAAGATCACCGGCGTGATCGACGGCTCGCCGGCGCAGCGCGCGGGACTATCACCGGGCGACGAGATCATCGCGATCGATAGCTTTCGGGTCACCGGCGACGGTGACCTGCGTTCGATGTTCGGCGCGCGCACACCGGGTGGTCGCGTCGTGCTTTCGGTGTTTCGCCGCCATCGGCTGATCGAGGTGATAGCCGAGCTCGCGCCGGCACCGCCGACCCGGTGGGAGATCGTCGGGTACGCCGATCCGGGCGAAGGCGGGACTCGGTACACCGCATGGCTTGGCGAGCCGCACCCCGGGGCGCAAGTACTCGCGACGGTCACGACGACGGCGCGGTGGGTCTGAAGTGCTAAGCTACGGCCTCATGAAGCGTTGCATCGCGATCGTTTGGGTCGTTGCGGCTGTTGGCTGCAGCAACAAGAAACAGGATGGATTGGCGCCGGCGGAGAATTGGTCCGCCGACCCCGGCACGATGGCACCGGATGACCAGACCGGGCCGCTCGCCGCGCATTCGGGCACGACCGGCACGGTCAACCCGCACGAAGGGCTCGACATGAGCCAGGTCGGCGGGGACCCGGCGGGCGGCGCGAATCCTCACGGCGCTGCGGGCGGAGTCGACGTCTCGAAGCTCGGCCTGGTCGCGCCCGATCCGAATCGCAAGATCGATCCGACGAAGTACATCCGCGGCACGCTCAGCGTCGATCCGAAGGCTGCGAGCCACGTCGTCGACGGCGGCGCGGTATTTCTCGTCGTCAAGCGCCCGGGACCCGACGGCGCACCGGTCGGCACTCCGCTCGCGGTCGAGAAGATGACCTGGGCCAACGGCGAGCCGTTCGAGCTGACCGACGCGCAGGCGATGGTGGCCGGCACCGAGCTCACCGGCGAGGTCGTCGTGACCGCGCGGTTCGATCACGACGGCGACGCGCTCTCGCATCAGGCCGGCGATGTCAGCGGCTCGGCGCGGGTCACGCTACCGGCCGAAAACGTCAAGCTCGTGCTCGACACCGTCCAGGAATAGCTAGAAGCCGCCGCTGAGCGCGAGCCCGGCGGAATTGGTCGTGACGACCGGCGTGATCGACGCGTGCTCGGCCGACGAGCCTTTGCGGCTATAGCCGAGGTAGAGCAGCACGCCACCGATGACGACGACGGCGCCGCCCGCGATCGAGGCTTCGTATGCGCGCGAGTTGTAGAGATCGCCGGTCGTCTGCAGATCCTGGATCTTCACCCCGTCGAGCGTCTGCGGCCATTGCTGCGACATCGGGTGATTCGCTTCGTCGTCGTTGAGCTGCTTGCTCTTGTAGATGTAGTAGCCGCCGACCGCCGCGACAACGAGGCCGACGCCGGTCACCGCGAAGCCAGAGATCCGCAGCGCGCCGCCGCTGTCGCCTTTCGGCTGAGTCGATGACGTGTGGTCGTGCTTGATCGACTCGGTGCCCGTCGTCGTCTCACCGGAGCCCGAGCCGCTGCCGGTCTCGGTCGTCGTGCCTAGATTGGTCGTCGCCGGCTTCTCAGGCTCTGGCGGCTTGCATACGTTCTTGTCGTCGATGTCGTTCGTGTGGCGCAGCTCGATCGCGAGCGACTTCGCCTTCGCGAGCGCGTAAGTCACGTTGTTGCCGGCGGGGTCGGCGTCGAGATACTTGCAGAAGTAGTCGAGCGCCTCGACTTGCTTACCTGCGGCCTGATACTCGGTCGCGATGTTCGACAACAGCACCGGCACCGGCACGATGATGTACGCCTGCTGGTAGAGGTCGATCGCGTTCGTGTGGTCGCCCGCCTGGCTCTTCGCGATCGCCTTCTTGACGAGCTCGCTGACCTGCGCCTTCTGGCTCTCGGTCGGCGGTTTGGGTTGTGCGACCGATGTGAGCGGTGTCGTGATCAGAGCAGCCGCGACCACAGCCGCGGTCGGACGAAGAAACCCCATTGAAGAATGCTATCACGCAGGGGCGCGCAAGTGCCCGAAGAGTGGGGCGAGCTTGGCGAT
>CAZDGY010000589.1:0-4702 GCA_964504685.1 uncultured Kofleriaceae bacterium
GAGCCGGCGATCGTGATCGGCCCGAGCTCCGGGTTGTCGGCCGCATCGCCGAGGTAGATCGTCTTGATCGCGTTGAGCGTGATGCCATTGCTCGGCGCGAACTCGACGCCAAGCGTGAGCGGCACCGGCGAGCCAGCTGGCAACATCAACTGAGCGCGCGCCGCATCGATCACGTCTTGGCTCGGGGCGGTGATGGTCCACGCGCCGGCCGAGTAAACCGGATCGGCGACGCCGGGAAACGGAAACGCGATGATTACACCGAGCGGGGCCTCGACGTCGGTGGGCGCGCCATCCGAGTGCGCTAAGAAGCCATCGATCGTCGACGTCGCGCCCGCCGGAAGATGCGGCGGCGTCGCGCGCACGGCGATGATCCGATCGTGATCGAGCTGCCAGCGCGGATCGACGTCGCTACACGCGGCGAGCACGACGACGAGCGCGAGCCGCCTCATATCGTGCCTCGCAGCCCGACCGACGGAATGATCGGCAGCGACTTGAACGCTGTCTGTTGCGTGTAGTCGTAGCTATAGAAGTACGCGGCGACGCTCTGGTCGAGGTAGACGTTCTGGACGTCGAGGAACCAGCTCATCTGCGCCGGTCCCCACTTGAAGTAGCGATCGACGCGGATGTCGAGCTCGTGATGGATCGGTGCGCGCTGCGAGTTCGTCGGCCCGTAGATCGGGATGTACGTGTTCGAGTCGCTGTTGAACACCGAGCCGGTCACCGGCGTATACGGCAGGCCGGAGTAGAGCTGGAACCGACCGCCGAGCTGCCATTTGCCTTTGCGCCAGCTCAACGCGGCGTTGAGGCTGTGCGGCTGGTCGTAGTCGAACAGTCGCTCGGGATCGCCCGGATGATCGACGCGCGTCGAATGCGAGTACGAGTACGCGAGCCACGCGAACCACGGACCTTGGCGGTGAGTCGCGAGCAATTCCGCGCCGTAGGTCGTGCCGCGGCCATCGTTCTCGAGCGTGGTGCCATCCGCGGCGTAGACGATCAGGTCGGTGCGATCGGTGTAGTAGAACGACGTTTGGATCCGCGTGCCTTCGCGCGGCTCGTACTCGAGGCCGGTGATCACCTGCGTCGATTTCTCGGGGTGCAGGTTCGCGTCGAGCAGCTCGCCTTGATACTCGGGCGGCCGGCGGTATGCGCCCGCCGACAACCGCGCGGTGAGCGTCTTCGTCAGCTTGATCGCTAGCTCGCCGCGCGGCTGGATCGAATAATCGTGGATCCGCGCGAACTCGTCGATCCGGAGCCCGGTCGTGAACTTGATCCGCGGATCGAGGGCGGCCGACAACGCCATCCATTCGGCGAAGTCAGGCGCCCAGATGACGCCGTTGAAGGTCTGCGCCGTGTCGTTCGGGTTTTCCATCGCCGGCGGCGGCTGGCCCTCGCGAACCTCTTGCGGCAGCGCGAGCTCGAGTCGACTGCGCGTGACGAGCGCCTCGCCACCGACTCGCCACGTCACTTGCTTGAGACCGCCGAGGTCGTCGATCGCGCGCGTCGCTTCGCCGCGAGCGGTCACGCTCGGTTGCTGGACGAGCAGGTGCTGATGCGCGCCGATCTCGAAGTCGAACTCGGGCAACATCGTCGACAGCGCGAGGTTCACCGCCCACGGACCGTCGTGATAGCGCGCGCCGCCGGTGATTCGAATAAAGCGCGTGCGCGTGTAGAACCGCTTGTCGGGGTTGTTGGTCTTATCCGCGAACAGCTCGAGCTGATCGTCCGAGCCCACGCTCGATAGCCGCAGGTCCCAATGGTTGTTCAGGCGTTGATCGATCCGGAACTGCTCGTCGTAGTAGCGCGGGACCTCGGTCAGCGACAGGTCCGCGCTCGCCGGGATGAGCTCGGGCAACAGCAGATCGATCACCGAGCGACGGAACGCGACGAGATAGTGCGTGTCGCCGCCGTTCAGCGACCCCTGTGCGATCAATCCGCCATCGATCACCGAGACTTCGGCTTGCTCGCTGATCTTGTCCGAGCCAGGTCGGGTCGTGAGGTTGACGATGCCGGAGGCAGCCCGCCCGAACGCGACATCGAAGCCGCCCGGGATGTAGTCGAGCTTCTCGATCGACTCGGCCGGAATGATCGAGCGGAAGCCGATGTCGTGGTAGAGCGTCGGCACTTCAAAATCGTCGACGAGGATCTTGGAATCCTGTGGCGACGAACCACGGATCACGACGCCGCTGTAGCCGAGCGGCAGCTGGAAGTTGACGATGCCGGGCATCGCAGACAGCGTGCGGACGACGTCGTTGCCGGTCCCCGGGATCCGCTGCAGCTCCTCGCGATCGAGCTTCGCAGCGCCTGGGGCCTCGGGCGGCGCCTCGCCTTTGACCTCGATCGTCTCGCCCGACTGCTTTTCGGTGAGCATCACGATGTCATCGATGATCGGGCCGCTCGCGGTGCCGAGCGCGGTCTCGAACCCGGGAGCGTTGATGATGATCGTCGTGCCGATCGGCGCGTCGACGAGCTGGAACCGACCGATGCGATCGGTGACGACGATCGAGACGCCGCCTTCGAGCTGGACCAGCGCGCCCCGGATCGGGTGGCCGGTCGAGTCGATGATCCGACCCGACACCGTGACCTTGGTGGGCGCGGGCTCGGGCGCTGGTGCGGGCGCAGGCTCGGGAGCTGGCTGTGCTTGCGCAGCGCGCGACCAAATCGCGACAGTCACGCCAAGAACAGCCGTTACTCGCACGAGCGCGCTAGGCGTCAGCAACCGCCGTGCCTGGTCGAAGGGCGTTACCAGCCCGATTAGGTGGGTCCGGTCTGCGTAGATCTCCGACAGGTGCTGGCTTTCTGTCCACGTTCGCGATTTGCCAGATCGCGGCGGGACGGTCGGCAGGCTAGCAGCCCTGGTTCTGACATTGCTGTCTGAACCGAGCTGAATCTCAGTGACTGCGACGCTTCGCCGCGGCCGATCTCGCGCACATAGCTTTGGACTGATCGCTGCAGACGTGGACGCGATGATTCGTGTCGTCGCGCTCGTCGCGGTCGTCGTAGCAAACGTCACGAGCTCGCGCGCAGACCCTAGTGCATTGGCGCCGCCGTCGTCGGTCGAGCCGATCGGCGAGCACGTACCCGAGCCGACGTCCGAGCTCCGGCTCGGCGGCGTGCTCGGCAACGAGGCGGTGACGCCTGGTTACAGCGGAACGCTCGCGTTCATGTTCGGCGCGGGCATGCGGATCGGGCACTCGCCGCTATGGATTCACGGTCAGATCGCCGGGGGCGAAAGCATGGCCTATCGGTTTCAGCTGCTCGCCACCGGCGACTACGTACAGCTCCAAGCGGGCATCGAGCTCCACGCCTGCATGCACGAGGATCAGGTGTGTTTTCTGCTCGGCCAAGACTTCGGCTATCAGCACCTCGCCGCCGCGGTGCCGGTGGTCGATACGGAGTCCGATGCGCTGCTCGGAGTGATGCGATTCGGTGTCGAAGGCGGACGCGACGGCCATGAAGCTCTACGCATCGGCCTCGGGCTCGACCTCACCGAGACCCGCCAGCGAATCACCGGTGGCGCGATGCTGTTGTGGCTCGGCTATCGGTTCATACGCTAGGACGCCGAAAAAGCGAAAGGGCCGGCAGCGCCGACCCTTTTACGGACGCGATGCGATCAATGCGGCTCAGTCGTCGTAGCCGCCGCCGTGGTCATGACCACCGTGGCCACCAGCCGACTTGTCTTCCTTCTTCGGCTTCTCGGCGATCAGCGTCTCCGTGGTGAGCATCAAGCCCGCCACCGAGGCCGCGTTCTGGATCGCCGTGCGGACGACCTTCGCCGGGTCGATCACGCCGCTCTTGACGAGATCTTCGTACTCGAGCGTCTGCGCGTTGAAGCCAAACGAGCCCTTGCCCTCTTTGACCTTCGCGATGACGATCGAACCGTCGACGCCGGAGTTACCGGCGATCTGACGCAACGGCTCCTCGAGCGCGCGGCGGACGATGTTGACGCCGTAGCGGCGGTCATCCTCGAACGTCAGCTTGTCGAGTGCCGGCAGCGTGCGGATGAGCGCAACGCCACCGCCGGCGACAATGCCTTCTTCGACGGCTGCGCGAGTCGCGTACATCGCATCCTCGACGCGGGCCTTCTTCTCTTTCATCTCGACCTCGGTCGCAGCGCCGACCTTGATCACGGCGACGCCACCGACGAGCTTCGCGAGGCGCTCTTGCAGCTTCTCGCGATCGTAATCCGACGTCGACTCTTCGACCTCGCGGCGGATCGTCTTGACGCGCGCCTCGATGTCTTCCTTCTTGCCGGCGCCCTCGATGATCGTCGTGTTGTCCTTGTCGACGGTCACGCGCTTGGCGCGGCCGAGGTCGGTGATCGAGATGTTCTCGAGCTTGAGCCCGAGGTCATCGGTGATCGCCTGGCCGCCGGTGAGCGCCGAGATGTCTTGCAGCATCGCCTTGCGACGATCGCCAAAGCCCGGGGCCTTGACCGCGCACACGTTGAGCGTGCCGCGCAGCTTGTTGACGACGAGCGTGGCGAGAGCCTCGCCATCGACTTCCTCGGCAACGATCAGGAGCGGCTTGCCCTGCTTGGCAACCTGCTCGAGCACCGGGAGGAGCTCCTTCATGTTCGAGATCTTCTTCTCGTGCAGAAGGATGTAGCAGTCGTTGAGCACGGCCTGCATCCGCTCGCTATCGGTGACAAAGTACGCCGACAGATAGCCGCGGTCGAACTGCATACCCTCGACGACGTCGAGCT
>CAZDGY010000590.1:0-4698 GCA_964504685.1 uncultured Kofleriaceae bacterium
GAGGAGAGGCGAATCGTCGACCAACCGGCGATGCTCGAACACCCCGAACAGCTTGCGCGGATACCGCAGCTTCGGGATCCCGACGAGGCGAGCGAGCGCGAGCCCGCCCCAACACAGCCCGAGCGTGCTCGCGATCCGCGTCCGCGCGTAGTCGAGGATCGACGCGAGCTCCGGCCAATAGCCGACGTCGTCGAACGCGAGCTCTTCGACCGGCGCGCCGGTGATGATCAGGCCGTCGAGCTCGGAGTCTGCGATCGCGGCCCAAAACGATCGATAGTGACGATCGAGATGCGCGTGATCGCTCGACGTGTAGCCGTGAGTCTCGAGTCGGATCAAGACCGGTTCGACCTCACGGCCGGCGCGCGCCAACGGCTCGAGCAGCAACGGCTCGTACGCCTCGAGCCGCGGCATGATGTTGACGATGCCGACGCGCACCGTCACGGCTAGGCGAGCGCCTGGTCGATATCCGCGAGGATGTCCGAGATGTGCTCGAGCCCGACCGAGAGCCGCACGTAGTCGGGCGTGACCCCGGTCGCGAGTTGCTGCTCGGGCGACAGCTGCTGGTGGGTCGTTGTCGCCGGATGAATCGCGAGCGTCTTTGCATCGCCGACATTCGCGACGTGCGAGATCAGCTTGAGCTTGTCGATGAACTGCTTGCCACCGACGAGCCCGGTCTTGACGCCGAAGCCCAAGATCGCGCCGGCACCACGCGGTAGATACTTCTTCGTCTTCGCGAACTCCGCGCTGGTCTCGAGCCCGGGATAGCTCACCCACGCGACGCTCTTGTGGCTCGACAGATGCTTCGCGACCGCGAGTGCATTCTCGGAGTGACGCTGTAGCCGGAGATGAAGCGTCTCGAGCCCCTGCAGGAACAGGAACGAGTTGAACGGTGACAGCGCCGGCCCGAGATCGCGCAACAAGCTGACGCGGGCCTTGATGATGTAAGCAATGTTGCCGAGTGGTGCGAGCGCTTCGACGAACTTGAGGCCGTGGTAACTCGGATCCGGATCGGTGATCAGCGGGAACTTGTTGCCGGCGGTCCAGTCGAACTTGCCGCTGTCGACGATCGCGCCGCCGATCGATGTGCCGTGACCGCCGATGAACTTCGTCGCCGAGTAAACCGCGATGTCGACGCCGTGATCGAACGGCCGCAGCAAGTACGGCGACACCGTGTTGTCGAGCACGAGCGGCACGCCCTTGCTGTGCGCGAGCTTCGCGAGCGGCTCGAGATCGGTGACATCGAGCTTCGGATTGCCGATCGACTCGGCGTAGACCGCTTTGGTCTTCGGCCCGATCGCCCGATCGAACGCCGCGAGGTCGTGTGACGGCACGAAGTGCGTCTTGATCCCGAAGCGGGGAAACGTGTTGTGCAACAAGTTGTACGTGCCGCCGTACAGGTTGTCGGCGGCGACGATCTCGTCACCGGCTTGCGCGATGTTGAGCAGCGCGAGCGAGATCGCCGCCTGGCCGCTCGCGGTCGCGAGGGCTGCGACGCCACCGTCGAGCTCGGCGAGCCGCTTCTCGAACACGTCCGTGGTCGGGTTCATCAGCCGCGTGTAGATGTTCCCGAACTCCTTGAGCGAAAATAGATTTGCCGCGTGCTCGGAGTCTTTGAACTGGTACGACGTGGTCTGGTGAATCGCGACGGCGCGCGAGCCGGTCGTCGGGTCCGGCACCTGGCCACCGTGCAGCGCGATCGTTTCGGGGCGATACGTCATCGGAAGTCTCCCTCTAATTTGGTGGACACATGTCTAATATATTGGCATCGTGTCTGTCAACACGGATAAACATCCGTTGCCATGGATGCCTCTGATGCCCCGAATTCACCTGCTCGTGCTCGGCAAAGGCGTAGTCGGCGGTCAGTTGTTCGCGCAGCTCGCGTCGGAACGCGATCGATTGCGCGGTCACGGCGAAGCGGACCTCGTGCTGGTCGGCGTCGTCGACAGCCGAGCGTCATGGTTCGATCCGACCGGCGTCGATCCACGCAGCGCGCGCGATCGACTGCGGGCGGCGACGGTGCGCGCGCCGATCGGCGATTTGGTTCAACAGCTCGCCGCGCTAGGCAACGCGATCGTGGTCGACTGCACCGGTTCGGATGCGATGGCCGAGGTCTACCTGCGGGCGTTCGCGCGCGGGGTCCACGTCGTTACCGCGAACAAGTTGCCGCTCGCGCTGCCGTATGCCGAGCGCACCGAGCTACTCGAGACCGCGCGCCGCCACCGCGTAGCGCTGCGCTACGAGACGACGGTCGGCGCGAGCTTGCCGGTGATCGGCCCGCTGCAGGATCTCGTGCGCACCGGCGATCGCGTCGTACAGATCGAAGGCTCGTTATCCGGAACGCTCGGCTACCTCGCCGATGAAGTCTCGCGCGGCGTCCCGCTGTCGATCGCGGTGTGGGCGGCGCGCGAGCGCGGTTACACCGAGCCATATCCGCGCGACGATCTCGCCGGCACCGACGTCGCTCGCAAGGCGCTGATCTTGGCGCGAGAGCTCGGACTGACGCTCGACCTCGCCGATGTCGCGGTCGAGCCGTTCGTGCCGACCGAGTTGCTCGCCGAGCCGGACCTCGCGCGGTTCCTCGACGGGCTCGCGATCCACGACGCAGCGTTCGAAGGCCGCCTCGCGCGATTGCGCAGCGAGGGCCGAGCACTGCGCTACCTCGCGACGATCACGCCGACCGCCGTGCGAGTCGGGCCGATCGCGGTCCACGCCGATCATCCCGCGGCGCGCTTGCGCGGCACCGATGCGCTGATCGCGTTTCGCACGGCGCGCTACACCGATTCGCCGCTCGTCGTCCAAGGCGCCGGCGCCGGCGGTGCAGTGACCGCCGCGGGTCTACTCGGCGACGTGCTCGCGATCGCACGCGCTCAGCGCGACGGATAGACCGTCACGCCGCGCGGCGGCTTGCGCATCACGTTGACGAGGCCGAGCGGAATATGCAGCGTGAGCACGAGCGCTTGATCGCCGCTGCGATCGCCCGACACACGCCGTTGATACTCGAGGCCGAACAGGGTGTAGCCGATCACCGCTTCGACGCTCGTGCCGTGCACGGTATCGATCGGGAACACGCCGAGCTGTGCCCATGCGCCGACCTCGGTGCTCGCCGCTTCGACCTCGATCCCGAGCGAAGACGAATGCAGCACGCCGAACTGCGCGGCGATGCCGGCCATCAGGAACGCGGGCTCGGCGTAGCGCATGACGCCAGCGCGCACCCGCGCGAATCCCCAGCGGTTCGGCGCGTCGTGGCTGCTCCACAGCTTGAGGCCGCCGGACACGGTGAGGTCAAACGTCGTGCCGTTGCGCGACACGAAGCCCTCGACCATGACTTGCTTCACCGGCGTAGGCGTAGGCGTAGGCGTAGGCGTAGGGGTAGTCGGATCTGGCGCGTCGCTCGGCGAGGGCGGAGGCGCGGCTACATCCGCGGCAGGCGGCGGATCGGGATCCGCGGCGGCGACGGTCGTAGCAATCACGAGCGTCAGCGCGATGACCACGGCGCGATTCACGCGCGCGACCCGAGGCTCAGCTGCAGCGCGACCTTGTAGCTGGCGGGGTCGTCGATCGGGTGGCCCTCGATCGCTTTGGCGAAGCAATCGCCCCAGCTGTTGTGGCCGGTCACGTGGACCCGCTTGCTCTGGACGTCGATGTCCGCGGTGGCAACGCCGGCGAGGCCGGTGTTCGCCGAAAAACACGAAGCGCGCGCACTTGCGACGATCGTCGCGAGCGGCGCGATGTGCGACCCCGGTTCGACTCCGGGGTCGAAGGTCGCCTTCATCTGGAGCTCCGGCGACCCGGAGACCGCCTTGATCACGATGCCAACCGAGTTATCGGGCGGCGTCGGCTTCGGCGGTTCCTTGGAATCAGAGCTGCTGGTGCAGCCAAGCACCGACAACAACAAGAGAGCTGCGCCGCCGGGACGGGCCGGCGCAGCGGCTGCACGAGCAGCTCGCATCAACCTAAACGACGACTTACGGCGCCGTGCCGGCAGCGCAGTTCGCGAGGCCGGTCGGGGTGACGTTGCAGACGTAGACAGCGCGGAGCAGACCGAACAGAAGTGAGTCGTTGCGAGCGACAACGGCCTTACCGTCGGCGGTCACGGCGACACCGCTGTACGCACAAGCGCCAGCACCCATACCAATAGCAAGACAAAGTACCATCAGTCGTTTCATCAGGAATCCTCCACTTTCAGCCGCGAATCAAACATCAATCCCTGCCGCGATTCAACGTTTTGAGTCGAAATGGTGACGGAGTGATCTCGATTCTTGGTCTGTGCTTCGGAGCGAGCTTCAAGCCGGTCACTTCGAAGTCGTTGCACCGCGCGGCGAACGAGTTCACCATGATCAGATGAGCAGGATCGCGGTGATCGCTATGGTGCTAGGAGCGTCCGCGAGCGTCGCTGCTGCCGACGAGTGCTATCGCGGGCCAGGCACGTACCTCGTTTGCGGCGTCGAGCGGCCACATCGCGCGCGCGCCGCGGTCTGGTACGAGGCGGAGCTCGGTTGGACTCGGTTTGATGTCGGTGGCTACCGCGCCGATGGCGAGTTGCTCCGCGTCGGCCCACGCGTCGCGTTCGGTCCGTTGTTCTACGTCGGCGCGGAAGCCGACTTCGGTCGCGTGTCGAGCGTCAACAACGCCGACGGCTCGGCGACCGGCGCGTTCGGGCGCACCGATCCCACGAGCGGCGAGATGCCACCCTCGGGT
>CAZDGY010000591.1:0-4693 GCA_964504685.1 uncultured Kofleriaceae bacterium
CGATGCGTGGGGCGATGGCGAGCTCGTTCAACGCTTCATGGTGTGGGACGACGCGAACGACGTCTCGCTCACTCGCTCGATCGCGGGCGCCCGGTGGAATGCTCGATCGATCCGCGAAGTGCTATCGCTCGAAGCGTGGGAAGCGGTCAACGAGCTCCACCTGTGGTCGACGAGCGAAGCGGCCGCCGCGCAGTACGCGCAGCAGCGCGACGCGTTCTATCATCACGCGCGCCGCGGCACGCAGCTGACGCTCGGCCTCTTGCGTTCGACGATGCTGCACGACGAGCCGCTCGACTTCATCTGGCTCGGCGTGTTGCTCGAGCGGGTCAGTCAGACCGCGCGCATGCTCGACGTCCACCACCACGCGTTCACGCACCACGAAGTGATCGACACGGCGCTGTGGCTCTCGCTGCTGCGCGCGCTGTCCGGCCAAGAGGCGTACGTCAAGCGCGTCTCGGGCCGGTTGAGCTCGGAGTCGGTCGCGCGCTTTCTGATCTCGGAATCGCAGTTCCCACGATCGATCGCGTACTGCGTTCACTCTGCCTACGAACGGCTCTGCGATATCCGCCCGCCCGATAGTCACGATTTGCCGGGCGGGCCGTCTCTCGAACGACTGCGCGTGCTCGACGCGTGGGTGACCGCTCGCCGGACCGAGCCCCTCGCAGGCGCGGCGGTCCACGATCTTCTGACGCACGTCGTCGACGAGATCCACGCGATCTGCGGCATGGTCGGCAAAGACCTGCTCGGCGCGTGAGCTGCTAGAGTTTACTCGCCGTGCCGAACCTCCTCGCGATGTCCTTCGAGGGCGAGCTCGCGCCATCGTTCGCGCTGCGCTGCCTCGACGCCGGCCGCACGCTGCCCGATGGCTGGGGCCTCGGCTACTATCCGGCGGGTGAGCCGTCGGCTGCGATTCTCAAGGAACCGGCGCCGCCCCAGACTTCGATTCGCAGCAAGATCGCCACCGCGTGGGAGCAAGTGGCGTCGTCGGTGTTCGTGCTCCACATTCGGCACGCGACATGGGGCGCGCTGTCCGACGCGAACACCCAGCCGTTCTCGCGAACCTGGGCGCGCCGCGACTGGCTGATGGCGCACGCCGGCAGCCTCGACCGCAAACTCCCCGATTTCGCGGGTCCGTTCGAGCCGGTCGGATCGACCGACACCGAGCAGCTGTTCTGCGTGTTGCTCAATCGGTTCGTCGAACGCGGTTGGCGCTCGGTCGCCGACATCGATCTCGACGTCATGCTCGGCTGGCTCGGCGAGATCAACGAGATCGGCGGGCTGACCATGTGTCTCACCGACGGTCGCGATCTGCTCGCGTACGCCGACCGCCGCGGCGTGCCGCTATGGCTCGGTGAGCTCTCGCCGCCGTATGACCGGATCGCGTTCGGCGACAGCGACCTCGAAGTCGATCTCACCAAGCGCGGCGCGAAGAGTCGCAAGGGCATGATGGTCTGCACCGAGCCGCTGTCCGCGGGCGAGGGCGATGCAGGCCGCGCGCTTGCGTGGCGTCAGCTCGCGCCCGGACAATTACTCGTGATTCGCGAAGGCGCTGTGGTCGCGGAGCGCGCGAACGCCGCAGCACCGGTGTCCGCGTCGATCCGCCGGCTGCCGACCCGCGCCGAAGCGCGCACGTTCGACATCGTCCACCGCACGGTCTATCGCTACGAGAAAGCGATCGAGCGCTCGACTCATATGCTGCGGCTGACCACGGTCGCGGATCGGCTGCAGAACGTGCTCGATCACCAGCTCACCGTGTCGGTGCCGGCGAAGAGTCGTGATTACGAAGACGTATTAGGCAATCGCGTCCGACGGATCGAGATCGAGTCACCGTTCAACGAGATGGTGATCGAAGCGCGCAGTCGGATCGCGGTACTCGATGTCGATCCACTCGGCTTCGGGCCCCTGCGCGTGCGCTCGTCGATCCCGCTCGTGTGGATGCCGTGGCAACGCCAGGTGCTCGATCCATACCTGTTGCCGCAGGAGTTGCCGGAGACCGAGCTCGCCGAGCTGGCCGAGTACGGCATGAGCTTCGTCAAACGCAACGACTACGACTTGCTCGAGACCTTGCTCGACATCAACCAGACGATCTTCCGCGAGTACAAGTACACGCAGGGCGCCACGACGGTCTCGACCACCGCGTTCGAGGTCTACGTCAACCGCCGCGGCGTGTGCCAAGACTTCACGAACCTGATGATCTGTCTCGCCCGACTGCTCGGCGTGCCGGCGCGCTACGCGTGCGGCTACATCTACACCGGCCCCAAGGCCGCGAACCGCGCGCAAAGTGAGGCATCGCACGCTTGGGTCCAGGTCTACCTGCCGCAAGTCGGCTGGAAGGGCTTCGACCCGACGAACGGCATCCTCACGCAGACCGACCACGTACGGGTCGCGGTCGGCCGTAACTACATCGACGCCACACCGACGAGTGGAACGATCTTTGTCGGTGGCGGCGGCGAGACGTTGACCGTCGAGGTCACCGTCGAACCTCACGCATAGCCAAGGGTGTTTCGAGCTATCATTAACGCGGTGAGGCGGCTGGCCATGATCGCGGCGTTGGCGAGTCTGGTCGCGGGCTGCCAGAGCATCTTTCACGTCTCAGGCGGTCACGATCCGTCCGATGCCGCGATCGATGCGCTGCCGGACGTTCCGCCGAACACCGTAGCGGGCTAGTACACCGATCTCTACGCGACCAACAACCCCGATCTGACGCCGACCACCGTCCCCTACGTGTTCGCGCCGAGCGACATCACGCTGACCGTGACGCTCGACGACGGCTCGACCCCGCCGGTCGACTACAACGCCGACGGCACATTCACGTTCAGGATCGCGCATTCCGGCCAGAGCTATCGCCTCGTGATCTCGAACGCGGTGCTGTCGCTGTTCGAGTATCAAGCCGCCGATTCGCGCTTCACGATGGTGAGCCGTCTCGCGGGACGACCGGATCGCGTGCCGGTGACGAAACCGACCACGATCAACTTCAGCTACAGCATCCCGGCGCCATGCACCGTGGCGGCGCCCTGCTATCCGCTCGTGATGTCGACCGGCATCTATTCGTTCACCGGTGTCGGCTTATCGAATACCGGCGTGTTCTCGTACAACTGGCAGAACGTCAACGTCGCAGCGGGTACGCTCGGCTTGCTCGATGCGAGTCGCAACGACGCGATCTATCTAGAGCAGTACCAACAGACGATGGTCGGGACCGCGTACTACGACTGGATCGCTGGCGTCGCGACCGCGCAGATCACGCAAACCGACGGCGGGACGTCCAACATCGGCGATGGCAACACTCGCACGCCGATGACCGCGGTCAACCTCGACAAGTGCGGACACGTGATCGCCGCGTTCTACGAGGAGCTGCACCGTCTCGGGTCCGCGGTGTCCGAGCCTTATAACAATGCGGGCGACGACTGGCAGATCGCCGAGGTCCCGGACCCGACGCTCGGCCCGGTCGCTGCGGACTGGGTCGCAGACTACAGTCAGCCGAACGGATCCGTCGCCGACTCCGACGGGCAGTTCGGGTTCGGTAATCCGTTTTCAGGCACGCAGCTGATCGCCGGAATGCAGGTGTACGCGCAGCGCCCGATCTCGCTGCCGGGTACGACCACACCGGGCGAGCTCACGAACCAGACGTTCGAGTGGATCGACATGCCGAAGCTCGATTCGAGCTGCCCCGCGAACGTCGTGACGTTGCCGTCGGGTGGCATCGCGATCGCTTCGCTCGCGACGCTGGCCGGCGACCTGCTCGATAACGACTCGCAGACCGTGATGCTCGATCCCGACACCGATCCGCTCGTGACCTGGACTACCGCCGCACCCGGTGCGCTCGACTACTCGGTCGCCCTGTTGTTCGAGCTGCTTCCGTCCAGCGGAACGACGGTCACCGTCCTTCGCTATCAGATCATGACGCACGATCGAACCCAGGTGACGTTTCCGCGAGCCCTGTTCGCGACCGGGCACGCTTACGTGATCCGGATCGATGATCACGTCGGTTTCCCGAACGCGAAGTCCGGCGACTTCTCGGTGCTGACGTATCCGGCGATCAGCTCGACGATGTGGTCGCACTGGTTCTACGCATCGACGACGGGGACGTAGTGCTGCGCCGCGCGTCCGCTGCGATCATCGCGCTCGTCGGTGTCACCGGCTGCCAGAAGCTATTCGACGTCTCTGGCGGCCACACCGGCGATGGCGGCATGGGTGGCGACGCTCCGATCGGAACCGCGGTGACCGGAACCTACGGCTTCACTGACGTGGTCAACGGGTCGGACAACGTACCGAAAGCGAGCGCCGGCATGTATTCCGGACTCACCGCGACGGTCATGCTCGACGATGGCGCGACCCCTCCGGTCGCTACGGTCGCGGGCACGTTCCAGTTCGAAGTCGAGCATCCCGGTCAGCGCTACGTCGTGTCGCTCAGCACCGACAGCTTCACCGAGCGCATCGACTCCACCGCCGCACAGCTCACGCTCAGCGATCATCTCTACGGCCGACTCGACCGCGACCCCGTGCCGAACGGCACCGAGCTCGAGTTCACCGATCAAGGCCTCGCGTCGGGAACCGCCTATCCAACGGTGTACACGACCGGCCTGTGGGGTCAGACGACGCTGCCGCCGTTCGCGTCGGGCAGCGAGTCCTTCAAGTTGCCGTGGCCGAACGTTACCTCGCTGTCTGGTCCGCTCGGACTACTCGACTCGACGAA
>CAZDGY010000592.1:0-2846 GCA_964504685.1 uncultured Kofleriaceae bacterium
CGTCGGCCTCGTCGGAGAAATCGAGGTTCGCCTGCACCGTTGCGGTGCGCAGCATCATGTCGAGGCCGCGTGTGCCGACCGTCGGCATATAGGCGCGCATCAGGTCGTAGCGCTGCTTCGGCATCCACGGGATATCGTCGCGGCCGCCGAACGGACGCAGACCGATCGACAGCCACGCGAGATCGAGCTCCTTCGACGCGGTCGCGAGCTCGGCGATGTACGTCCGGAGGTCGGTGACGAAGTCGCGGTCGTCGGCCACGGGGCGCGCTGCGAGCTCGAACTGGCCGCCGGGCTCGATCGTGAGCTGGGCATCGCCGCGCGACAGTGCGATCGCGTGACCATGCTCGATGACCGGCGTACCGCTCTTGCCGGCGAACCAGTTGAACAGCGCACCGATTCCGGCGCTCCCTTCGTACGGCGGTGCGGCGCCGGTCGCTCGGTTCACACCGATCAGCTCGTGCTCGGTTCCGACCCGCCATTGCCCGGCGGGCTTGCCCGCGGTCTCGAAATAGGCGCGGAGGTCCGCTTCCGTGCGGACCGGGACGGCGTCGTGTTCGTCGACGAGATGCACGCGGGTAGCGCACTCTAGGGGGCGATCCCCACCTCGTCAACCGACCGTGCTAGCGTCGCACTCGTGGCGGTCGAGATTTCTCCGTTCGATCAACCGCACCGCCATTCGGCGGCGCTGACGGTCCCGGGCAAGCCGTGACCGTCGAGGCCAAGCGAGCGCGCCTGCTCGAGTTGTTGCGCGAAAAAGCGTTTGCCGAGCGCGAGGTCACGTTGTCGTCGGGCCTCAAGTCCAACTTCTACATCGATTGCAAACAGGTCAGCCTCGACGCCGAAGGGGCTTCGCTGATCGGCGCGGTCTTTGACTACACGATCGGGCAGGTAGCACCGCATGCCGTCGCTGTAGGCGGGCTCACGCTCGGCGCAGATCCCCTCGCGACCGCGACCAGCATCTGCAGCTTTATGGCTGGGCACCCGCGCGCGGCGTTCATCGTGCGCAAGGAGCCAAAGGGCCACGGCACGAACCAGTGGGTCGAGAGCGCTGGGCTCGCGGTCGGGTCGTCGGTGGTCATCCTCGAGGACGTGATCACCACCGGCGCATCGACGCTGCGCGCGATCGAGCGGGCGCGACTCGCCGGGCTCGTCGTGGTTCACGCACTCGGGCTCGTCGATCGCATGGAGGGTGGCCGCGAGGCGATCGAGCGCGAGGTCGCGCTGACCACGCTGTTTAGCCGCCTCGACTTCTTGCCGACATGAGCCGCGCCATCGCCATCGCGATCGTGCTCGCAGCGTGCGGCGGTGAGACCGTGAGCATCTCGCTGCACGACGAATGGCCGGCGAAGGCCGGAGGCTACGAAGCGGTCACCGACGCGTGGACGCGCACGACCGATCTGCGCGGCGAGTACCAAGAGGTGCTGAGCCTGTCGGCGACGTTCAAATCTCCGGCCTGGCGCGAGGCGCACGCCGAACGCGACGCCGCCAACCGAATGCTCAAAGGCGAGCAGCGCACGCAGCGGATCGCCCAGGCCCAGGCCGAGATGGCCGGTCCGTGGGAGATCGAGATGATGGTGACGACCTGGGATCGACGCGAGAACGATCTCGATCGCGGCAACAAGAGCATCTGGCACGTCGCGCTTGTCGACGAAGCGGGCAACGAGATCGTTCCGCTCGAGATCGTGCGCGACAAGCGGCCGAACTACACGTTGCACGCCGAGTTTCCTGCGTTCGGCGATTTTGCGACCGCGTACATAGCGCGGTTTCCACGCACGACCGCAGTGCTCGGTCCGGACGTTCACGCGGTGCGGCTGCGGATGAGCAGCGAACGCGGTGGCGTCGAGCTTACTTGGACGGCCCGCTAGGCTTCTTGGGCTGCTTCGGCTGCGGGATGTAGCTCGTCGAGTTGCGCTTCGTGCGGCCGAACACTTGGTCCCAGAACTTCGGCGGCTGGTATCCCTCGTCGAGATCGTCGAACGATTCCTGGCGCACGACCGGCGCGGTGTGGCCGGCGCCAGGGGACGTCGTGCCTGCGCGAAAGAACGCCTCTTCGTCGTCGGAGAACGACGCAGCATCTTTGCGGACCGCCGCGACTGCTTGCTCGCGCGCCGGAGTCGCGGCATCGACCGTCGCGGGTGCGGCGGCTTGAGCGCTCGCGATCGCGCTGACCGCTTCGTGGACGGCTGCGAGATCCGCGACGAGGATCGATGGTTCCGCTATCGGCTCGCGCTGGGGCTCGGCAGTCGGTAGTCGCGGTCGAATCTCGCCGGTCGTCTCTTTGATCGGCGGCCCATCGCTCTCGAGCGGCGCCGGACTCGGTCGGCGCGAACGTGCCGCGAGCTTCGCGGTGTCGGCGCCCGAGACTTCGCGGACGACTCCATCAGACGGCTCGTCTATGATCGCGCGCGGCGATTCTGCGGCGCTGCCGGCGGAAGGCGAGCCCCCACCGTCGATCGTTTGGTGCGGCGCCACGGCGATCGGCTCGATCTTGATGACGGGCAGCGTCGGCACGTCGTCGGACGCCACCGGCATCGGCTCGGACACCGGTTGGGCGACCATCGTCGCGACCGGGCTCGCCGCTGGCGTTGGGTGGGCGACCATCGCGGCGACGGCGCGTTCGGCGGCGAGGCGCTCGGCGGCTTCGGCAGCTTCGCGCCGCTGGCGCTCGAGGGTGTCGCGGATCAGCTGCTGCGCGGAATCGCGGACGCGCTGCTGGACGACCGCAGGATCGGCGGCCTCGGCATCGGCTTTGGCTTTGGCGTCGGCGGCGGCTTTCGCGGCGGCTTCGGCGTCGGCTTTGGCTTTGGCGTCGGCGGCGGCTTTCGCGGCGGCTTCGGCGTCGGCTT
>CAZDGY010000592.1:2946-4666 GCA_964504685.1 uncultured Kofleriaceae bacterium
CGTCGGCTTTGGCTTTGGCGTCGGCGGCGGCTTTCGCGGCGGCTTCGGCGTCGGCCTTCGCGATCGCGGCGGCATCGAGCTCCGGGTTCGTGTCGCCGAGCACCACCGACGGCTCGAGCCCAATGTCGGTCGGGAAGATCCGCTGGCGTTTGTCGGTGTCCATCAGGGCCTCGAGGCCCTCGCGCGATACCCCGCGCGTCGCGATGTCGATCTCTCCGTGAGCACCGACCGCGGGCACGACGCCGGATAGCGGCCCGACCTCGGCACCGACCGTGCGCGGCACGAGCGCACCCCAATCGATGTCGGCGCGCTGCTGCGGGATTGGCTGCGATGCCGACGCCGCTGGCTCGGCCTTCTTTTTCTTTTTCTTCTTCTTGAACTTCGAGTACTGGCCGGATTGGCTCGCACCGCTTGCGACCTTCGCGACCGGCTCGGTGTCGACCACCGCCGACGTGCGCTCGACCACCGAGTCGCGAGTCTCTCCACCGACCAACCACTCCTCGATCGCGAGCACCGCGCGCCACGTCGCCTTGGGTCGCGCCCCCTGCGCCACGCGGATGAGCCCCGCCTCGAGGGCTTTTTGCGCGACGCGCAGCGTCTCGAACACCCGATACGGCGAATCTTCGAGGATATCGGCGAGCACGCGATGGCCGTCGAACATCCGCAGCACACCGTAGACCTCGGACGGAACCGTCGTGCCGAGGCTCGTGATCCGCTGCATGTCTTGCTCGAGCACCATCGACGGCGACAAGCGCTCCGCGGTTTCGCGCACGCCCTCGAGGAACCGCTCGGCGTCGGCGAACAGCTCTTCCGAGGTCAACGGGATCTGCGCGCGCCGCACCAGATCTTCGTGATGGAAATCGAAACGCGCGTCGGTCCACAACAGCAGTTGATGAAACGCGGCTTGGCCGTGGATTAGCCCGACCTGCGCCGACGTGATCTCGCCGTTGTAGAACCGGACTTCACCACGGCGTAGCCCGCGGATCAGCGTGAGCACGGCGCTGCGGCCGAGCGTCGACAACGCCCGAACCAGGGTATAGACGCCGGTGACCTCGGCAAGGCTGCCCTGCAGGCGGTTGCGGTCCGACGCCGCGACGCCGCACAACAGCCGCCCGACCGTCACGATATCGCGCAAGTACGCAGGGCGCTGGACGACTTCGTCCGCGCCCGCCGCTACGGCTGCCGCGCGGTCGACGCCACGGCCGGCAAACACGATCGGCACGTCGGCGCCGTCGAGCAAGCTCCGCGTGCGTTGCAGCAGCTCTAGCGCGTGGCCATCCACCCCGCCGACGACGACGAGGCCCGGGTCGCCGAGCTCGGGCCTGCTGGCATCGCCGATTACCGCGACGACGCCCTCGCGCTCGAAGCCGAGCTGGACCTGTCGCCCCGCCCGTCGATCGGGATCGAGGACGACGACTTTCGAAGGCCCCGGCATGCGCGAAGATCGAGCCTACAGTATAACGAGGTCGACGGATCGTCCGACGACACCGCCGGTAACCCCACGTGATCATCCTCGAGATCCTGCAAGGCACCGCCCCCCAGCGCGTCTATCGGCTCGAGCCGTCGCGCGGGAGCGCCGCGACGATCGGTCGATCGCCGGCTAGCACGGTCCTGGTCACCGATTTCCATCTGTCGGGCGACCATGCCCAGATCACGCAGATCGGCGATCGCTACGCATTTCGCGACCCCTGTATTCTGTCAAGTCGTGTTGCTTGTCTGT
>CAZDGY010000593.1:0-4660 GCA_964504685.1 uncultured Kofleriaceae bacterium
GTGGATCTTCACCGCCGCATCGCGATGAACGACGACCGCGGCATCGACCGGCCCCGTCTCGCCATCGGGCTCGCCCGCATCGATCGCAACCGGTGCATCCATCGCCGCATCGATCGCCGGCCGCACGATCGCGGCGACGTCGGCGCGCGGTGCGTCGGCGCGACGAGCGTCGGACACGTCGTTACTCGCGAACTGGCTGCGCGCTCGCAGGACGACAAACAGCGCGATCGTTCCGAGGATCGCCGCACCGATCGCCGCGATGCCGAGCACGAATCGACTCGGCGGCCGGCGGCCGGGCATCCCGATGTTGAACTTCGGCGCGATGATGCCCGGTCGTGGCTCGGGTTCTTCGAGGTCTCGCGCCACCTCGACGGTGGGCGGCCGATCCGCGGTGCGCGGCGCCGCGGTCGGTGACGTCTCGATGTTCGCGCCGTTGGTCTCGTCGACGTCGCCCTCGGCCGGCGTGGCGCGCTCGAGCATGCTCGCGAGCTCGACGTGGGTCGCGAACGTCTGGGCGCGGCGCTGCTTCTTGCCGCGGGGCCCGGTGCCGTCGCGCGGAATCACCGCCGTATGCGGCCCGGGTACGGGCGGCGAAGGCGTGACCGGCCCGCTCGCATCGCCGTCGGCCGGCTCGGGCGCGGCCGGGTCACGTGCGTCGGCGGCGGGATCGGCCGCGATCGCCTCGAGGTGCGTCGGTAGCCGCCGCGTCGCCGGCGGACAGAACTTCGCGACCAGCGCCGCGATCTCGCGCGCACCGGGCGGCTCGTCGAGCGAATACAGATAGCGATTGAGCGCGGCGACCATGTCACCGGCACTCGGCCAGCGGGCGTCGCGATCGCGCTCGAGCGCGCGCATCACGACCTCTTCGAGCTTGGCCGGCACCTCGGGGCGTTCGCTCGACGGCAGCGGAATCGTAAAGCCAACGACCGCCGCCAGCGTCGCATCTGCATCCGACCGCGCGAACAGCCGGCGACCGACGAGCATCTCCCACAACAACACGCCGACCGAAAACAGGTCGGTCTGGCCGGTCAGCGCGTCGCGCCGCACTTGCTCGGGCGACATGTACGGGAACGAGCCGGTCGGCGCGCTCTGGTGGCTCTCGCCGGTCTCTCCGAGCGTCACCGCGATGCCGAAATCGACGAGCTTGACTTCGCCGTCGCGCGACATCATCACGTTGCGCGGCGACAGATCGCGATGGATCACGCCTTCGCCTTTGCGGTGCGCGTAGTCGAGGCCGTCGAGCACGCGCGCGGCGATCCACGCGGCGACTTGCGGCTCCATCAGCGCATCGCGCCGCGACATCGTCTCGGTCAGCCGATACAGCGTCGGACCGTCGATGTAGTCCATCGCGATGAAGTAGGTGTCATCGATGACGCCGAGCTCGTAGACCGGCACGATGTTGCCGTGGGCGAGCGTGACGAGCGTCTTGGCCTCGGCCACGAACAGGTCGACGAAGTGGCGCTGGCCGGTCAGCTTTGGATGGATCTGCTTGATGACCAGCTGCTTCTCGAACCCGCCCGGGCCGATCAACTTCGCGAGGTAGATCTCGGCCATGCCGCCGGTCGCGAGCTTCTCGGTCAGGTAGTACTTGCCGAACGTCGTCGGTAGCTCGGTCGCCTGGCGGGGCAGCCGGCCCCCACCGGCGTCTTCGCTCCCGGACTCATCGGCTCCGGCCATCGCGGGCAGAGTATCATGCGGGAGGTGATCCTCCGGACCGCGCTCGATGCGTGCCTGCTCGCGGCAGCGCTTGCTGCGTGCAGCAGCCCGGCGCACGTGTCGCTCGAGGTCGTCGGCGGCTGCGGCGCGGCGGACTTCACGTCGGTCAACGTCCATGCGTGGGGACCGGCGGGCGATCACCAAGTGGCGGTGCCGAACGGCAGTGCGGTCGAGCTATCCGACATCCCCGCCGATACCGAGCAGATCGGGATCGAGCTCGTCGATCCGAACCAGCTCGTGATGGTCGAGGGCAAGACCTCGCGGATCGACTACGAGACGCTCGCTGCGGGCGCTGCGCTGCCGATCCTGATGGCGCCGCCGAACGACTTCTGTCAGGTCGGCAGCCTGACCGTGCCGCGCAGCGCTCCACTCGTCGCGCGCGCGGGCGATGGCGTGCTCGTCGCGGGCGGTCATGATCCTTCGAACCTGCCACTGGCGAGCGCGGAGTATTACGATCCGCAGACCGCGACGTTTCTCGACGTCGTCGTTCCCGACGGCTTGGTCGACGACACCTCCGGGTTCGATGGCGTCGTGCTGACGACGCTCACCGACGGGCGCGTGCTGCTGTCCGGCGGAGATCGGCTGTGGACGATCTTCGATCCAACGATGATGACGTTCTCGGCGTCGGCGCGCCCGGAGCCGCGCGCGTATCAAGGCGTCGCCCCGGTCGGCGACGATCGCGTGATGCTGACCGGCGGTTGCCTGACGACCGACCAGTGCACCGCAGCGAACGCGGCGCGCACGACCCACGTGTTCGCGATCGATGCGCCGCAGAACTCGCCGGAAGTGGGCCAGACGCTCGCGTCCGATGCGGCGTTCGTCTATCCGACGGTACTCGACGGCGGACCGGCGGCCGGCGGCGGCGAGCTGTTCATGATCGCGGGCAGCCAAGTGACGACCGGTACCGCCGAGGTGTTCGCGCTCCAAGATCCGCCGTCGCTCACGCCCGCCGTGACCGAGCTCACCGGCATCGGGGCTCACATCGTCGGGCTCGACGGTGGCGCCGCGTTGACCGCGTTCGATGCCGACGGCGTCGCGCCTGCGACCGGCATCGCGCAGCAGATCACGCCGGCCGGCGCGCTGGTCGCGACCGCCGCGGCGCCGCCACTGACGAACGCCCACATGGTCGAGCTCGAAGACGGCAGCGTGCTCGCGCTCAGCGGCGATGCTCCCAGCTCGGTCCATTTCTACGTGCCGACGACCGACGCGTGGACCGCGGCCGGGACGACCAAGTATCCCAGCAACGTCAATGCGCCGACGATGATCCGGCTCGGCGATGGCACCGTGCTCGTATTGCCGGGGCGCGACGCGGGCACCGAAGCGTGGGTCTATCGGCCGTCGCTCGTCGGCGCGACCTCGGCGCTCGCCGCGGTCGACTTCTCGAACTCGACGAACAACGCGATCTTGACCGCGAGCGATCCGAGCCGGGTGACGCGCGCAAGCCTGTACACGCTGACCGCGGTCGACGACGGGCTTGGCGCTACCGCGTTGCTCGGCGGCCCGAAGATGGCGACCGGCTCGGTCAGCGCGATCGTCGACGTCAGGGCTGGCGGGTTCGCGCTGATCGCGCAGGAGCTCGGCCCGGGCCGCGCGCTCGTGGGTTACATCGAGCCCGGGGTGCCGGCCCACATCGATCGCATCGACGGCAGCTCTGGGAGCCCGTCGTGTCAGGGCGTAGTCGTCCCGGTCGTCGCCGACAACACCTCGGTCGCAGCCCATCTGATCGTGCTCGACGGCACCGCGACCCTGACGTTCGGGCCGCCGAGCGCCGAGGCCACGCTCGTCGAGTGCCCGGTCAAGCCCGATCCCGAAGCGAACGATCGCGGCGCGTGGGGCATCGCGCCCGTCGGTGCGGGCTCGGTCCTCGACTTGATCACGGTCACGGCGTCGCGCAAGCCCATGTAGCGGGTGATACGGTCGGCGCCGATGCGTCGTACGTGCGCGGTGATCGCGGCAGTGGCTGCATCGGCTACGTCCGCGCACGCGTACGAGTTCTGGCTGCGGGCGCAGACCACCGGCCAGGCCTATCAGCTCACCGACTTTCGGCTGGTCGGCCCCGACGTCTACCTCGGTCGCCGGCGATTCACGCAGACGCTCGCGCTGCGGATCACCGACGTCGGCGACTTCTCGCACGACCGGCGGGTCGCGCACATGCCGGATCGCGGCTTACGCATCAGCTTCTATAGCTACCTGCGGATCGACCACGACTTCGGCGACTACACGAACGGCCGGATCGTGTTGCCGGGCCCGGTCAGTCAGAGCGCGATCGACGCGATCCCGGAGCTGTCCGAATCGGCGGTCGCGCTCGATCTCATGTACGGCTACCTCGAGTTCGCGGGGCTGTTCGACGATCACGTCACCGCGCAGCTCGGCCGGATCCTCACCGACGATGGCTGGGGCCCGACCGCATTCGACGGCGGCCAGGTCCGCGCCGAGCTCCCCGCGCCGGCGCCGCTCGCGGTCACCGCATCGGCGGGCTTGCGCGTGCGTCAGGCATCGCCGCTTGGCACTTCGCAGTACGAGCTCGACGGCACGTCGGGCGCGGGCTGTCAGGAGTACGTCGAGGGCCCGACGCCGGGCACCGGCTCGTGGCAGCTGATCGATCGCAACCGCGACACCGGCAACACCGCGCTCGGCAGCGACACCGCGTATTGCCCGCAGCGCGACGTCACGCAACCGACGATCGGCGTCACGATCGCGACCGCGCGCACCCGGCACTTCGGTGCGGAGGTCGGCTATCGCCGCACGTGGTCCGATACGGTCGGTCTGATCGGGCCGGTCGATCGCCTGCAGTATCCGGATCTCGGGCTGTATCCGAATGACTTCGGGCAAGCGCCCGGCACCGGCATCAACGAAGAGCGGATGTACGGCCGCGTGCACGGCGACTTCGCGCTCGGCGGGCTGCAGCTGCAACCGTACGCCGACGCGCGCTATTCGATTCTCA
>CAZDGY010000594.1:0-4658 GCA_964504685.1 uncultured Kofleriaceae bacterium
ACATACGCGTCGTAGGTCATGAATCCGTACAGCTCGCGCACTTAATACGGAAAGCACGCCGGGCCCCAGGTGTACGTGTAGAGAAACTCCATCGCATCCGCGGTCGACAGCTCGACGCGCCCGTCGGCGAGCTCGCGGAACGCGATCTTGCGGCCGGCGAACTCCGCGACGTAGAGATCGAACGTCGGCCGCGCATCGGCGGCGACGAACGCGAGGCGACGTGTGCCGGGCGGCGGCATCACGCCATCGCGGATCACGATCCGACCACCCGGGCGGAGCACGCGCCACGCCGCGCGAATCACGTCGCGCACGGACTCGAGCCGGAAGTGCGGCTCGGTATACGAGAACACCTCGTGCAGGATCGAACAGAGCACGACGGTGTCGACACCGTCATCGCCAACGAGCTCGGATAGCTTTTCGGCCGCGCCGAGCACGACCCGCCACCGCCGGCCGTTCGCTTTCGCGCGAGCGGTGAGCGCGGCGATCACTTCGCGCGACAGATCGACGCCGATGATCTCGGAGGCCGGGAACCGATCTTCGAGCAGATCGAGCACGACGCCGCCGCCCGGTCCGATCTCGACGATCCGGCCGGGCCGCACGAAGTCGAGCATGCGCTGCTTATCGGTGCGCGCCGCGTTCATCGTCTCGAGGTAGCTCGCTTCGTTCGCGACGCGATCGAGCTCGTCCTTGCGCAACCCGTAGAGGTCGCACAGCGACTTGAGCATCGTGTGGAACGCCGCTTGCGAGCGGGTCTCGTAGATCGGCAACAGCGTGATCAGCGCGTCGGCTTCGGCGCTCGCTGCAAAGTCGATCACTACCGCGTTCGGAGCATGGTGCGCGCTCGTCGAGAGTGTCGCCGACATCGTGCCGAGCGGGCCGAGCCCGGCGCTGCCGGTGACGAGCTCGCGGATCGACCGGCCGGCGAGTGCCGCTTCGACGAGCCGCAGCCGATAGCGTGTCGCCGGTGCGTCGCCGTGCAAGCGCGCGACGAGCGGTTGGAGCTGCGCGTGCCATGGCTGCACGACGTCGATGCGGTGCTTGCGAGCCGCGCCGACCGCCGCCGCGAGCACCGCGAGCTGCGCCGCCGGTGACAGTGCGCTCGTGGCGGCTTCGCAATACCACAGCTGACACGTCGCGAGCGCGGGCGCGAGCGCGGCGAGCTCGGTGTCGCCGATCGCGGCGACCACGACGTCGACTGCGGCGGCGGGCTCGCCGGCGCGCTGGCGTCCCGCGCGCAAGCTTCGCAGGCGATCGGCGAGCTGCGCGCGATCCGGAATCGGCGCAGCGAGCCTCACGTCGTCGCGCAGCGCGATCGCGAGCTGGTCGCGGACGCCCGCGAGCTTTGCGAGCAACGCGTCGTCGACGAGCCCTTCGCGCACGGCCGCGGTGTCACACGCATCGAGCACGTGCATCGCATCGAGCGCGCGATCCGGGTCGACGGCGGGCGCGAGTGAGCGCAAGACGGCGAGCAACGGCGAGAGCATCGCGATCGGACCCTCACCGCGAACATGTTGACCGGCGAGCCCATGAGCCGCGATCCACGCGATCGCGAGCTCCGCGAGCGGCTCGGCGAGCGCCCACGTTCGCGCGTGCTCGGCCCGGCGGACGATCGCGGCGGCCGCTTCGTTGTGGATATCGAGCGCGATGCCTTGCGCCTGCCATGATGCACGTCGCACCGGGTCGGCAGTCTTCGCGATATCGAGGTGCAAGATCGCCGCGCGTAACGCGGGCAGTAAGCCGGCGGAGCGCACGCGCTCGACCGTCGCTGCAAGCGGCGCGAAAGCCGTGGCGCTCAACCCGGGCTGCCAGCCCACGAGCTCACCGGTCTCGAGCGCGGCGAGCTTGGCCAGCAAGCGCGTGACGTGATCGAGCAGCGGCTTGCCGTCGCTCGCGACATCGTGCTCCACCTGCGGCGGGGCAGGGTACGCGAGCGCGCCGACCTCGGGGAACGCTGCGGCGAACGCATCGTCCGGCGCCCGGACAGCCGCGAGCGCTGCCGCCGTATCTGCGAGCACGTCCACCGCGCGAAGGTACACGGCTTTACTAGGGCGCCGGCACGAGCGCGGACACCGCCACGTAGGCGCGCAGCCCGGGCCGCACGACGCCGGGGATGCGGATCACCTCGGCCCACGCAGAGCCGGGTGTCTTCACGACGTCGAACGCTGCGTTCGTGCGCACGACCGCCCACGCGTCCTTGCCGGGCGCGGCGAAGATCGTCGTTCCGATCTTGATCGACGTCGAGATCGCTGGTGTCGAGTCGAAGAAGGACGCGTTGAACCGGCTGTCGAAGTGATGGCCGCCGCACTCGTAGCTGTAGCCGAGCCCGACGTCGTTCGGGACCAGCGTCAGCTCGCGCTCGGGCACCCAACCCGTCACTGCGACTCCCTCGTTCTGCGCGGCGACCTCGCGCCAGCCGGCGCGATGGTCGATGCCGACGAGCGAGAAGCACGAGTCGGCGCAGTTCGGCGAGCTGTCGACCACGCTCGGAGCGCCGAGTCTCGGCTCGCGATGGAGCTCGAGCCGGTTCTTGCCTTTGATCGATTGCCACTGCGTGCCGTCGCTCTTCGCGCGCGGTAGCTGCTCCGTCGATCTCCACTCGAGCGACACCCGGTCGCACGCGACCCGCACGTCGGCCACCAGCTCGTTCGGGAACTTCGCCTCGCCCTGCATCACGTCGTCGGAGTACAGGACCGCATTGCCGATCATGTCGGGGCCGTCGGCGTGGTCGGCGACGAACCGCGACCACGCGCCCATCACGACGAGCCCATCGCTCGACGTCGTTCGAGTGTCGAGTGAGAACCACACCGAGGCCGCGGTGGCGCGGAAGGCGATCGCGCCATCGATTGCGAGCGCGGTCGGCGCCCTCGTCCCGAGCGTCGCGACGATCGGAACGTCCTGCACCAGGAGATCGAGCGTGGCGCCCGAATCGAGGTGCACGATCACGTGATCGAGCGTGACGTGATCGCCGGCGACGACGCACGCGGGATCGGGCGCGGCACCGGCCACGCTGCTCCACGCTACGAGCGCTCCGGCACCGAACCACTTCATCGCGCCGACCGTAGCGCATCGCGCCGCCGGCACGACGTAACAACGACGCTGCGCCGAGTGTGACGCTACTCGCTGCAAACCGGCGCGCGTTCGGGCGGGCGCTTGCCCGGGTTCAGCAGGCCGCGCGGATCCCACATGGCCTTCCACTTGCGTTGCCACTCGATCAACTGCGCGCTCTGCTCCATCGGCACGTAGTCGCGCTTGGTCAACCCAACGCCGTGCTCGCCCGACAGCGTGCCGCCGAGCTCGATCGCATGGGCAAACACGCGGCGCGCGGCGTCCCACATCTTGTCGCGCACCGCCGGATCCGCCGGATCCTCGTTCGACAGCATGTTGACGTGGAGGTTGCCATCTCCGGCGTGGCCGAACACCGCGCTCGCGACGCCGGTCTCGGCGGACACGCGGTCGACCCGCGCGAGCATCTCGACGATCCGACCGCGCGGCACACACACGTCCTCGTTGACCTTGATGCGATACGCCTCTTTGAGCGAGGGCGAGATCAGCCGGCGCGCTTCCCACACCGCGCGGCGTTCCGCCGCTTCGGTCGCCGCGAGCACGTCGAGCGCGCCGAGCTCGTCGCAGCGCATCCCGATCCGCTCCATCTGCGCCGGCATCGAGTCCGGATCGCCATCGACCTCGATCAAGACGATCGCGCCGGCGTTCGCCGGGAACCGATAGCGACTCTTGGCGCGGATGTGATCGATCGATGCGCGGTCGGCAAGCTCGAGCACGCGTGGTCGCAAACCGTCGCGCAGTAGCGCGGTGATCGCGGCGCCCGCGGCTGGCACATCCGCGAACACGCCGAGCACGGTCGCGGCGGCAGGCGGCTTCGGCAGCAGCTTCAACACGAGCTCGGTGATCACCCCGAACGTGCCCTCGGTACCGACGAAGCCGGCGACCAAGTCGTAGCTGGTCACGCCCTTCGCGGTCCGCCGGCCGCAGCGCAGCACTTCGCCGCCGACGAGCGCGACCTCGAGGCCGAGCACGTACTCGCGCGTGACGCCGTACTTGAACGCACGCGGTCCGCCGGCGTTCGTCGCCGCGTTGCCGCCGATCGAGCAGTATTCGAGCGAGGCCGGATCGGGCGGATAGAACATGCCCTGCGCTTCGACCGCCTCTTGCAGTTGACCGGTGACGACGCCGGGCTCGGTGACGCAGATCAAGTCGCCCGGATCGATCTCCCTGATCCGCGTCATCCGCTCGGTCGACAGCACGACCCCGCCTTTGATCGGCAACGCGCCGCCGCACATTCCGCTGCCCGCGCCGCGCGGCGTGATCGGCACGTTGCGCTCGGCGCAGATCCGCAGCACCGCCGCGACTTGCTCGGTCGACGCGCACAGCACCGCACACTCCGGCGGATAGAACACCGGCAGCGGACTCTCGTCCTTGCCGTAGTCTGCGAGCCGGTGGTCGGCAGGCCCGATCACGGCGTCGGTCCCGAGCTCGCGCTCTAGGGCGGCGGCGATCGTGCTCACCGCGCAGTTATACGCCGACTTGCGCGCTCCGCCCGCGAGTCAGCGCCGCCTTGGCGGCGCGGTGTAGTTCGACTAGACGCTGAACGACGAGCCGCACCCGCAGGTCGACTTGACGTTCGGGTTGTTGAACTTGAA
>CAZDGY010000595.1:0-4638 GCA_964504685.1 uncultured Kofleriaceae bacterium
AGGTGCTGCGCACCGAGTACATCAAGGACTGCCAACGCGGCGTCGATCGGTGGAACAAGACGATCAAAGACGAGGGCATCGACTTCGTCATCACGCTGCCGTCGGCGAAGTTCCATCGCAACATCGGCATGTGGAGCACGCAGCGGTTCACGCCGACCGGCGACATGATCGATCAAGCGACTTACGACGCTCGTCAGGGCGAGTGGCTGCCGAACGCCGCCGACGAAGTGTTCGTGAAGTCGTTGATGCACCCGGTGTACGAGCCGGGCAAGATGGCGAGTTGGATCGCGCCGCCGGCGAAGGGCATCAACAACCTGCCGGGCGACTTCGAATACGTAAAGCCGGCGTGACCACTACGGCAAGCGCTTGAGCAGCGTGTCGATCTCGGCGAGGCGCTTCGCCATCGGGCTGTCTTTCGCGCCTTGGCTGTAGATCGCGCGCGCTCCGAACAGCAGGCGCTTGGCTTCGGCCGGATCGCGATGCAGCTCGACCAGTGCGCGCGCCTTCTCGAGCTCGGGCCAAGCAACCGCCTGTTGCTCGGCGCGGGTGCCGCCCACGGCTAGCGCGGCGGTCGCATCGCGGAGCTCGCCCTCGCGATCCCCGAGCCGGCCTTCACACGTCGCGACTTGGGTATATGCAAACGCGAGCCGGTCGCTGTCGGGCATCGCGGCCTTGCGAATCTCGAGGCAGCGCCGCGCGGTCGCGAGCGCATCGTTCAGCTTGCCGGCTGCCTGCTGATCGGCAGACAAGTTATAGAGCAGCGCCGCGAACGACTCGGTGTTCGGGCCGATCAACTTCTCCTCGGCGGTCACCGCGCGTTGCAGCCGATCGATCGCGCGGTCGTAGTGACCGTGGTCGCTTTCGATCAGCGCGAGGTTCGTATCGCAGCTCGCCACCATCGAGCTGTTCGGACCGAAGTCGTTCTCGAACGTCGCGCGCGCGGCCTCGATCAAGGGCTGGGCTTCGTCGTCGCGATCGTCGTCGAGCAACGAGGCCCCGAGATTGAGCTGCGCGTTCGCAACGTCGTCTGGCGCGCCTTTGCCGGCGCGTGCAAGCTCGAGGGCGCGCTGCCCGAGCTTCGTCGCGGTCTCGTTGTCGCCGAGATCCTTGTAGGTCAGGGCTTCGCCGGAGATCAGCCGCGCGAGGCGAGCATCCTCGGGCCCGAGCGTGTCCGTGATCGTCGCGATCGCGGATTCGTACTTTTCGATCGCGCGCTTCGCATCGTTCGCATCGCCGAGGATCGCGGCGTACTCGGCGTCGGCGGAGGCGAGTGCGAGTGGTGACGCGCCCTCCTTCAAGATCGAGATCGCATGCTCGATCTGCTCGCGCGCGTGCGGGAGATCGCCCCGAGCGCCGAGGACGTGGGCGAGCGTCGCTTGCATGCGCGCTGCGCCGAGCCGATCAGTGCGCTCGAACAGACTCTCTTCGGATTGGGCGAGCTTGATCCACGGCTCGAGCTCCTTGAAGCGCTCGCTATGGCCGCCGATGTCGAGGATCGAGCCAAGCGCTTCGAGCTCGACGCTGCGATCGCCATCGGCGTGAGCGCGGTAGTACGCATCGCCGAGCTCGCTCAACGAGTGCTCGACCTCGCCCGATTCGCCGTCGAGCGTGCCGCGCACGAGCGCGATGAGGTCGGCGAGCCCGCCCTGCTTGGCGATCGGCGAGTCGCTCACTCGATCGAGGGCTGCGCGCGCCTGGTCGCGTTGGCCAGACTCAGCGCGATGCAACGCCACGAGCAACACCGCGCGCGCTTCGGAGAGGTCACGCCGTCCGATCGTATCGAGCATGCCGTTCAGCGCGATCGGATCGCCGCAGGGCTTGAGCGCGGGCAGCGTCTCGATCGTCGACGCCGCGCTCGTGACATCGAAATGCTCCTGCAGCGCGCGCAACGCCGCCGCCGCGGTCACCGCGACGTCGTGGCGACAACCAGCGCTGCGTTGAAATACGCTGTCGGTCCACTCGTGATGCTGATCGTGTGCTTCGCATGCCGCAGTCGCGACGCTGCGATACGCTGCGGTGAAGTGCTCGATGTTCGAGCGTGCGTGAGCGCCGACATGGCCCGGGACCTGGTTCAACCGCGCGACCACCTGGTTGCCGAGGCTGGCCGGCAAGTAGGTCTCGAGGTCGTCACCGGCGGTAGCGCAGCTCATCTCGCTCTGACCGGCGCCGCTCAACAGCACGTACGCCGCGGTGCTGCCGGCCACGAGCACCGCTCCGAGGGCCAACGCCGGCACGAGCACGCGCCTACGCGGCGGAATCATCGCGGCGCGCATCGCGACCAGCAGCTCGCGCAGATCGCTGAACCGATCGCTCGGCTTCGCCGATAGCCCGCGTTCGATGACCTTGCGCAGCGCGACCGGTACTTCGTTGGGCGGTGGCGTGCGTAGCTCTCGCCGCTCGATCGCCTGTTGCACCGCCTGCAACGTACTGCCCGCGAACGGGCGCATCCCGAACAGCAGCTCCCAGACGACGATACAGAACGCGAACTCGTCGCAGCGGGCGTCGACTTCGCCTGCCGCGTATTGCTCCGGCGCCATATAGGCCGGCGTGCCGAGCACCGTGCCGGTCTCCGTCATCGAGCTCGACACCGAGATCGGCCGCGACGACCCCGACCGCTGAGAGCTCGGCACCGGCGTCGCGTTGGTCGGCGGGTTCGAGACGATCGCGGCATTCGCGCGGGCGAGGCCGAAGTCGCTGACTCGCGGCCGCCCTTCGGTGTCGACCAGCACGTTCTCCGGCTTGAAGTCGCGATGAACGATGCCGGCTTTGTGCGCGGCGATCAGACCTTCGCCGACGAGCAACATCATGTCTACGATCTCGCGCCACGTGCGCGGCGTTTCGGTCGCCCACACGCGCAACGTCGACCCGCGCACGTACTCCATCGCGACGAACAGCCGGTCGCCGAGGTCACCGACCTCGAACACCGTGACGACGTTCGGGTGCGCGAGCTGAGCCATTGCCAGCGCTTCGCGATACAGCCGTTCGCCGCCAGTACCGGAAGGGTGGAGCTTGACCGCGACGTCACGACCGAGCTGCTGATCGCGCGCGAGGTACACCGTGCCCATCCCGCCGCGGCCGAGCACCGACGACACGACATAGCGCTCGCCGATCGACTGGCCTAGCGGGAGCTCGACGATCGGGTCGGTGGCGAGCCGCGGCGGCTGAGCGATCGACGCGTCGTGCGTCTCGCCGTCGCTGATTCCACGCGTGTGGTCAGGCGCGAGCGAGGCCGACGCAGCCGGCGACGCCATCGTGTTTGCGAGCGGAAGCTCGTCATCGCGCCGGCGCGCCATCGCGGCGATGGTACCCGAGTCGGCGGCTTAGTTCGCGCTCTGCGGCAGCGAGCACCACGGCGTGAGGCCAGAGACCGGCAGCACGACATCGTTGGTCGCACCGGACTGATCGCACTCTTCGTCGGCGCTCCAAGCGTTCCAGTCGCCAGAGCGGCCGAGCGATGATGCGTAGCTCGTGAACGGATCGTAACCACCGTTCGTCATCGCGAACACCGTCGGATCGACGCAGCCGCCTTGGGCCTGGCTCGTCTCGTACTGCTCGATGATCTGATACATCGCGCTCGTCGTGTGGTCCCAGCAGCAAGTGCGCGAGCTGGCATAGGCGAGCGGCGCGAACACGTAGTCGTCGATCGTGCGGTACTGCGTGTCGACCGCGACCTGGTCCATGTTGAAGTTCGCGGCCATCAGCGTGTAGAGCTGACCGAACGCCTGCTCGCGGTCGGTGCGCGCCGCACACGACGACGGATGGCTCGCGAGGTACGTGCGCTTCTCTTGGATCACGCCGAGCAGCTGGTCGCGCTCCGCGTTCGGATCGGGATTGCCGAGCAGCTCGCCGAACTTCGCGACGCGCGCCGCGATCGCATCGTAGTCGGTGTCGTTGATCCAGCTGGCCTCGTCGGCGTTCATCCACGTGTTCATCCACATGCCATCGTGAACCTTCGCGACGCGAAAGCGCTTCAACCCGCCGTTGAGGTGCGAGTACGGCGTGTTGCCACCGTAGGCGGTGTTGAGATCGGGTCCACCCGCCTCGGGCGTGGTGAACAAGCTGCGGGTCTCGCCTGGGTCCTGCCACTCCGGCTGCGCCGGCGGATCGTTACCGTAAATCGCTTCGGCCTGCATGAGGCCGCCGCCGAGCTGAGTGACGCGAGTGACGACGGTCGTGTGGCCGTCGACGGTCGGAGCGCGCGCGAACATCAGGACGTCGCCGGTGCGCAGCGCTTCGGGCACGAGGTTGTACGTGTTGCGGCCATCGACCATGTTGTGCGAGCCGAGGTACGCCTGGGTGAACATGATCAGGCGAGCAGCGCGTTTGTTGAGGTGAACCTCGTCGAGGAATGCGCCGAGCCGCGCGCCCGGGCCGAGGTTCGGCAGGTCGTCGCCCGCCGAGATCCCGCTCGTGCGCAGCGACGCGTCTTGCGGCCAGGTCGCGCCGTATTGAGCGGGTGATTCGTTGGAGTAGTCGGAGTAGGCGGTGGCCCACGACGACGAGCGAGACCACTTGCCGGCCGACGTGCGGACGCCGAAGTGGCCGAAGAACACCGGCGTGCCGCCGTCGTAACCGACCATGTAGAACGGCAGGTGGTACTAAGTGGAGAATGACATGCGCAGCAAGATCGCGAGGTCG
>CAZDGY010000596.1:0-4637 GCA_964504685.1 uncultured Kofleriaceae bacterium
CGCCGCTGCCCGATCCGCCGCCGCACTCTAACGGGACGCGTAGGCAGGTCGGTTGGGCATCGCAGCCCGAGCCGTTCTGGTCGACGGGGCAGTCGGCGAGGTCGAGCAGCTCGCAGCGAGAATCGGCGGTACAGGCATCCGGTGCTAGCCCGGTGCACGGATCGGCGATGCCGCAACCAAACGTCTCGCCATTCGAGCCCGAGCCCGAGCCCGAGCCTGAGCCGGAGCCTGAGCCGGAACCGGAGCCCGGAATGCTCGAGCCCGAGCCGCCGCTCGCCACTCCTATCTCGGGCAGCCACGCGCAGTCCGAATCGGCCTGGCAGCTCTGCTGATCGGTGAGCGTCGCGCAGTGATCAGCGATCGCGCACTCGTCTTGATCGTCGAGGTGCTGGCTGTTGGTGCTGACCGACGGAGCACAGCCGACGGCGGTCACGAGAAGGGCGGCGAGAAGCATGCGCATGGTGAAGGACTCCTGAGGTGATGGAGCTCCTCATCGCAAGCGGCGTACCGACGCACAGGTCGGCGTAGGTACGCGAACGGATTAGTTGGTGTACCAAAAAACTGAGTTTCGCCCCGCCTGCCGTGCGAAATCCTGATGGCGAGCTCAGCGCCGGCGGCGGAGCGCGAGTAATGCGAGCAAGGCGGGCAGGGCCCCGGAAGGTGACGTGTCACGGGTGTTACAGCCGCAGCCTGAGTGGTGCGGTGGCGGAGAGCCCAGATCATCGCCGACGCTGCTCCGCCCATCGCTATCGAGCGGCGGCCCGACCGAGCCCTTGAACCCCTCGGTCGGGATCCAGCCGGGATTCCCGGCGGCGTCGTATTGATATGCGCCGACCGTCGGCGGCTGCGTGCGCGGCGTCGCGTTGAAGTCGTCGCTTGGTGCGAGCGCGGAGAACCCGGCGCCGATCAACGCCGAGCCCATTGGTGGAAACACGTTACCGCTCGCCGGATCGCCGAGGTCCGCGGCGAGCGAAACGCCGAGCGCGAATGCCGAGGCGCCGGGCGCGTCGTTCGTCCCGAGCCCGACGTTGTTGTCGAGCTGCGGCGCGGTGCCAACGCCGCCGTTGAGATCGATCGCGGTGCCGCCCGCGCAGTACACCGCGTTGTTCGCGGCGGTCTGATTCGCTTGGCCGGGCCAGTCATTGCTCTTGAGGCAGATGCCGCTGGTCGCGGTCTCGACGATCGTGTTGTTGACGATCGCGAGATCGTGCGGCGCGTAATCCTGGCTCGCCTTGCTCTGGATGCCGTTCGCGAACGCGTCGATCACGATGTTGTTGCGCACGATGATCTGGCCGACGACTTGGATGCCGTTGTCCTGGGTCGTGTGCCACACGAGGTTGCGCTCGACGACGTTCGGCGGCTGCGTGCCGGCGTAGCCGTACATCGTGATGCCCGGATACTGCGAGCGGACGATCACGTTGTCGGCGACGTCGTTGTTGTACGCGCCCTCTTTGATCTCGATGCCGTCACCCTGCGCGCCGCCGAGGTCGTGGACGAAGTTGTTCTGCACCGTGCCGTTCGTGAACAAGCACGCGGCGTTGTTGCAGCCGAGGTACATGCCTTCACCGGTGCCTGAATGGCCGGTGTCGTAGATCTCGTTGTGAAAGATCGTGACCGAGTCGCAGTTGTTCGGCTCGAAGTTGCACGAGATGCCGACGTCGCCCAGCCCGTGCAGCAGTAAGTGCGACAGCGTTGCGTGATCGACGGCGATCAGCCGAATCCCGGGGCTACCGCCGGTGATCTCGAAACCGTCGAGCGTGAAGTACGAGCCGCTGACGTTGATCACGTTCTGATCGGCCTGGCCCTGAATCACCGGGACGTCGCCCGGGTTCGCATGGACGACGATCGGCTCACCCGCAGTGCCTGCCCAGGTGACTTGTAAGAATCCGGGCGTCACGTAAGTGCCGGCGTAGACGATCACCTCGTCGCCGGCGACGAGACCAGACAGCGTCGTGAACAGATCGTCGGTCGGGTGGATCTGGTAGACCGTCGCGCCCGCGCTTCCAGCCGCGGCGGCCACGAGCGACAACGCGAGCAGCCGGCTCGTCCTCATGGCAGCGATCGTACTGGGGATCAGCGAGGCGCGCCGTGATATTCGCCAAACCGAACGCGCAGGACATCGGCGATCTCGCCGACGGTCGCGAGCGCTTTGACCGCGGCGACGATCGGCGGCAGGAGATTCGCGCTGCCCGCGGCGGCGGCGTCGAGCGCGGCGAGCGCGGCCTTGGTCTTGCCACCATCGCGTCGTGCGCGCACGGCTTGCACGCGCGCGGCTTGCTCGCGCTCGAGCGCGGGATCGATCTGGGCGACCTGCACCGGTTCCTCGACATCCATCACGTATTCGTTGACGCCGACGACGATCCGCTGCTTCGCCTCGACCGCGCGTTGATGTTCGTAAGCGCGGCGCTCGATCTCGCGCTGCGGAAAGTTCTTCTCGATCGCGGCGACCATGCCGCCGAGCGCATCGATCTCGGCGATGTACGCCGTCGCGCGTCGCTCGATCTCGTCGGTCAGCGCCTCGACCGCCCAGCTGCCGCCGAACGGATCGATGAAATCGGCGACGCCAGACTCGTGCGCGATGACTTGCTGCGTGCGCAACGCGATTCGCGCCGCTTGCTCGGTCGGCAGGCCGAGCGCCTCGTCGTAGCTGTTCGTGTGTAGCGACTGCGTTCCGCCGAGTACGGCGGCGAGCGCTTGCACGGTGACGCGCGCGACGTTGACGAGCGGCTGCTGCGCTTGCAGCGTCACGCCGGCGGTCTGGCTGTGGAACCGCAGCATCTGGCTCTTCGCCGACTTCGCGCCGAAGCGGTCGCGCATGATCGCGGCCCACATCCGCCGCGCCGCGCGAAACTTCGCGATCTCCTCGAGGAAGTTGTTGTGGACGTTGAAGAAGAACGACAGTCGCGGTGCGAACTCGTCGACCGGCAGCCCGGCCTTGAGCGCCGCGTCGACGTACGCGATGCCGTCGGCGAGCGTGAACGCGACCTCTTGCACGGCGTCGGAGCCAGCTTCGCGGATGTGATAGCCGCTGATCGAGACCGTGTTCCACTGCGGCACGTCCTTGCTGCAGTACGTGAACGTATCGGTGATGAGGCGCATCGACCCGGCGGGCGGATAGATGTACGTGCCGCGCGCGATGTACTCCTTGAGGATGTCGTTCTGGATCGTGCCGCGCAGCTCGCTGGGCTTCGCGCCTTGCTCTTCGCCGACCGCGATGTAGAGCGCGAGAAGTGTTGCGGCGGTCGCGTTGATCGTCATCGACGTCGAGACATCGCGCAGCGGGATGCCGTCGAACAGCACGCGCATGTCGTCGAGAGAGTCGATCGCGACCCCGACCCGGCCGACCTCGCCACGCGCCATCGCGTGATCCGAGTCGCGCCCCATCTGGGTCGGCAGATCGAACGCGACCGACAAGCCCTTGCCGCCTTGGGCGAGGAGATACTTGTAGCGCCGGTTCGATTCGGCGGCGGTGCCGAACCCGGCGTACTGGCGCATCGTCCAGAGCTGGCCGCGGTACATCGTCGGCTGCACGCCGCGGGTGAACGGGTAGGTGCCCGCGGGCGTGCTGGCGCCGGTCGCGTCGCCCGGTCCGTACTCGCCCTTGATCTCGATCTCGGCGTCGGTCTCGAACCGCGACTTGCGGAGCTTGCTCACATCCGCCTGTGTAGCAGATGATCGCTCCGTGCTGCGCAGCCTCGGACTCGTCCTGTTGATCGCCGGCGCGGCCGTGGCAGCCTACGAGGTAGCGAGCCGGCCGACGGTCGCGAGCGGCGCGGTGATCGCGGCCGACCTGGTCGCCCAGGAGAAGACCTACGGCTGGAAGACGCTGCGCTGCGACGACGAAGTGCCGATCGGCGTCGACGGCGCGCGCTTTCATTGTCATCTCGAGCTCGCCGATGGCGATCAGGCCGAGCTCGGCATGACGCTCGATCGCGAGGGTCAGTATCGCTTCACGGTCGAATCCGAATCGGCGCCGCAGCACAAGCACGTGCCGCCGTCCGGCGATCCGTGGGGCGACTAGTCGGTCCGCAGCTTCCCGTGCTATAGCCGCGCGGGATGCCGAACTACGCGAAGCTCCACGATCTGATCAGTCACCGCGTTTCGATCGAGTACGACACCGGCGCGAAGGTCACCGGCTATCTCGCATCGTGCCAGCCGAGCTCCGGCCCCGTGGAGTTCGTCGTGTTGTCCGACGCCAAGCTCGTCGACTCGCGCGGCCGCGTCGTGCGCTCCGCCGACGAGCTGACGCTCTGCCCGAACGTGCTGACCTCGATCGCGCTCGACGAGGGTCCGCGCGGTCGCGATCTCAGGTAGCGCCGAGCGTCCCGCCGTACCGCGCGACCAGCGAGTCGTCGTGGTCGTCGGCGTATTGTGCGACGCGGCGGATCAGGTCGTTGACCTCGCTTTGGTCGAGGTCGAGCGTCGAGCGCTCGGAGACGAGCAGCACGTGGTTGTTGTCGAGCGCGAACGCGGCACCGGTGAGCTCGGCGTTGCGCGCGAGTAGGTGCGCGAACAGCACCGCGCGGTCGACCTTGCCGTCCAGGGTCATCACGACCGCTGACACCCGGATGTGCGTGAACGCGGTGCGGTGGACGAGCGCGACCGAGATCGCGGCCGATCCCTGTTGGAACCGCCAG
>CAZDGY010000597.1:0-4631 GCA_964504685.1 uncultured Kofleriaceae bacterium
GGCGTGGGCCCGCGTCGTGCGACGCAGCGGCCAGTCGAGCCCCGAACGCGTCGTCCCCGCCTGTCCGGCGTTCGGACGTTGCGGCGGCTGCGCCTGGCAGCACCTCGGGTATCCCGCGCAACTCGCGGCCAAACGCGAGCGAGTCGCACGCGAGCTCGGCGTCCCGCTCGCCGCGGTCAGCGAGGTCCGGCCATCACCGGCGACGGTTGGCTATCGCAACAAGGGCAAGTACGTCGTCGGCACCGCCGGCGGTCAGCTCGTGCTCGGTGCGTATGCGCCGCGCAGCCACCGCGTCGTCGATACGCTCGGCTGCCGCGTCGTCGCGCCGATTATCGACGAGGTCGCGAGCTGGATCCGCGGCGCTGCCGAACGCGCCCAGCTGATCGCGTACGACGAACGCGCGCGCACCGGCGAGCTGCGCTACGCGATCGTGCGCGAGGTCGGCGGAGACGTCATGGTGACGCTCGTCGTCGCATCGGGCGTGCCGCGCAACAAGCTAGAGCGGGTCGCGAATGCGCTCGCTCGTCACGCGGCGGTGCGCGGCGTGATCGCGATCGTCAACGATCGCCGCGACGGCGCGATCGTGCCTTCGGGATCGAGTGCGCAGGTCTTGCTCGGCCAGGGCCACCTCGCGCTCGAGGTCGCCGGGGTCACGGTGGAGGTCGGCGCATCGGAGTTCTTGCAGGTCAACCACGCCCAAGCCGAAGCGATGTACGCGCGCGTCGCGGAGCTCGCGCTGCAAGCCGCGCCGGCGAGCCCGCACGTCGTCGAGCTCTACGCGGGCCTCGGGGGCATCGGGCTACATCTCGCGACCCGCGGCGCGAGAGTCACCGCGGTCGAGATCGATCGCGAAGCGGTGGCTCAGCTGCGCCGCGCCGCCGAGCGAGCGCAGCTGCCGATTACCGCGATCGCCGCCGATGCGGCTTCAGCGCCCGGCGCGTTCCGCGCGGAGCTCGTCGCAGCCGGCTCGATCGACGTCGTGATCGTGGACCCGCCGCGTAAGGGCCTTGGTCATGGAGGTGTAACACTCGTCGCCGAGCTCGCAGCGCCGACCGTGATCTACGTCAGCTGCGAGCCCGCATCACTCGCGCGCGATCTGGCGGCGCTCGCGGATCACGGCTACGTCGCGCATGCGATCGAGCCGTTCGATCTCATGCCAGGAACCGCCCAAGTTGAAACAGTCGTGTCGCTGCGGCGACAACGTTGAGCGTCACGCTTGCCTCGACTAGCTCGCGGTGGGATTTTCTCGGCATGCGCATACAACTCGCATTAGGCATCGTGGTGATCGGCGCGTGCGGTGACAACGGTAGCCGCCCGATCGACGCTCACGGCGTCCACGATGTCCGGATCACCGACACCCCGCTCGATGCACCCTCGTTGTGCGGCGCGAACGTCCGCGCGTACGACGACTGGACGACGACGACCGCCGGGTCGCAATGGACCGTTACGACCGATCCGGACATCACGATCACCGAAGGCGGCGGCCAGCTCGCGTTCGCGTTCAAGGCATCAACCGCAGCGGGCGCTGCCGCGGGCTACGTCGAAGCGGCCGCGATCGACTTCACCGGCGGCTGCATGTTTACCGGGTGGGCGACGACGCCGAACCAGGCGAAGAGCGCTTACGGCGAGGTGCTGATCGGGGACACGACCACCTCGGTTGGGTACCGAGTGCAAGCCGGCATGCTCGAAGCGATCAGTGTGGCGACTGCGGGGGGCAGCGCGACGATCGTCCATCAAGCGCCCTACGATTCCACCGCAGACCATTTTCTCCGCGTCCGCGAGAGCGCTGGCACGATCACGTGGGAGACGTCGCCCGACAGCGTAGCGTTCACGGACTTCGCATCGGCAGCCGAGACCCTGACGACCGCGTCGATGAAGGCGCAGCTCGGCGCGACCGCACCTGCAGCGGTCACGAATGCAGGCACCGTAACGTTTCTGCCGATCTCGATCGTCAGTCCGTAAGCTCGACGGCGGTGCGCGGGGCGGGACTCGAACCCGCATGCCCTTACGGGCAGGGGCTTTTAAGGCCCCCGTGTCTACCATTCCACCACCCGCGCGGCGCGCATATCCTACCGGACGCGCAGCCGCTCGCGTGGTAGTAACCGCAGGTGACGCGCCGCGAGATATTCCGCAAGTACATCGCGCCGATCGCGTTAGGCGTCGCGATCGTGCTGCTCGCGCGCGATAGCTGCAACAAGGGCGAGCACTCGCACGCGACGATCGTGCTCGACTTCGGGCGCGCGGTCGACCAAGTGCGCTCGGTCGACGCCGAGCTATGGGTCGGCGACGACGAGGTCTCGACATTTCACCACAACGGCGAGAGCAGCCGGCCCGGACCCTGGAAGTTCGACGCGCTGCTACCCGGTAGTGATGGCGAGCTGCGGATCGATGTCGACACCCGCAGCGGCCCGCGTCACGTCGTGCGTCACGTTCACGTCGAAGAGGGCGCGACGGTCACGGTGTCACTCGAGCGCGAGCTGTAGGCGCGATCGGCGCGCTCGGCATGACGCGCGATCGCGGCGACCATCATCGGCCATAGCGGCTCGGGCATGTCGTGCGCCATCCCGGCGACCGGCAGCCACGTCGCGTTGGGAATCAGCCGAGCGACCGCGCGACCAGCCGAGAGCGAGAACATCGGATCGGCCGATCCGTGGATCACGAGGGTCGGGGCTCGAACTTCGCCGAGCCGCGGCGTGCGATCGCCGGATGCGAGCACCGCGGTGAACTGGCGCAGCATGCCGTCGGGGTTCGAACCGCGCTCGAACATCTGCGCGCCGACCCGGCGCAACCGCTCGTTGTTCGGCGGCCACACCGGGCTGCCGAGTACCGAGAATGCGCGTTCGAGCGCCTGCCCCGCCTCCTCGGGCGTGCGGGGAGTGCGCTGGAACAACGCGGCGAGCGCGCGTGGCTCCGGCAAGTAGCGGCGCGCGCCCGGCGTCGACAATGCCGAGGTCAGCGAGCGAACGCGATGCGGCTGCTCGAACGCGAGGTGCTGGCCGACCATCGCGCCGAGCGAGCTGCCGAAGATGTGCGCGTCGCGCCAGCCGAGCGCGTCGATCAAGCCGGCGACATCGTCCGCGAGATCGCTGAGCGAGTACGGCGCTGCGATCTTCTGATTGAGCATGCGGCGCACGAGGCTAGACACCGGTGACGGCGCGCGCGCCGACATCCGGGTCGACTCGCCGACATCTCGATGGTCGAAGCGCACGACGTGGAACCCGGCGGCGACGAACCGCTGGCAGAACCTTTCGTCCCAGAAGATGCGCTGCGTCGCGATCCCCATGACCAACACCAGCGGGCGACCGCTCGTGCCGAACACGTCATACGCGAGCTCGACATCGCCGACACGCGCGCGCCCGGTACGCATTACTGGTTGCTACCCGGGAACTGCTTGAGGCACGGCGGATCGTCGTCCGAGCAGTCGTGGTCGGGCTTCTTCGCGTCGGGTTTGGTGTCGGGCTTCCTGACGGCCGAGCCGGCGCCGTCGGGGTGCGTGACCGGAACCGTCGCCGCAGCAGAGCCCGAGCCCAGGCCGGCGTCCGGATGCTTGGCGGGGTCGGAGACGTGGACGGCCGACGTGGCGCCGGCGCCTTTCTTCATCGGCATCGTGAAGTCCATCCCGTGGTCGGGCACGACCTCGTACGTTTCATCGCCGTAGCCGTGCAGCTGAAACAAGTAACGCCGGGTCGCCGAGCTGCCGGGGATGTGCAACGTGAACGGCGTCTTGCCCACCGGCTTGCCGGTCGCGACCTCGATCACCGTCGCGCCCGCCGGCACCGAGTCGAGGTTGATCGCGACGCTGTCGGGCAGCTTCGGCTGGGGGGGTGGCGGCGGTGGAGTGGCGAGCGCCGCATCGGCGATCACCGGCGCCTGCACGAGCGGGGCGTTGCTTGCCGAGCCCGGCGTCGCTGCGGAGTTGCTGCCACCGCGCGTCGCCATCACGATCGCGACCGCAGCTCCCGCTACGACGACGAGCGCGCCGATCGCGAGTGGCATCTTCGACTTGCCGCGCGCTTGCGGTGCAGCTTCCTCGGGAATGCTGAGGTTGCCGGTCCATGCCGTCCGCGTGCGATTCGTCGGCTCGGGTGCGATCGGTACCGGTGTTCCAGATGCAGGCGCGCCCGGCGAGCTCTGCGAGCGCGGAGCCGGGGTGGTCGCTGGACGCGGGCCAGGCACACTTGCAGCGCGGCCCCCGCGCGCAGCCGGCAGCGGGTCACCGGACACCGTGCGCACCGCATTCGCGAGCTCTTCGATCGTCTGATAGCGAACGTTGCGATCCTTCGCGAGCGCACGATCGATCACGTCGGCGAGCGCGCGCGGTGCGTCGATGTGATCGAGGATGTCGTCGGGGACGCGCTTCGGCGGCTCGGTCAAGTGGAGGCTGAGCACGCCCATGAAGTTCTCGGCTTCGAACGGGACGCGACCGGTGACGAGCTGATGGAGGATGCAGCCCATCGCGTAGATGTCGACGCGATGGTCGACGTTTTCGCCGCGCGCTTGCTCCGGAGACATGTACTCGGGCGTGCCGAACAACATGCCGGTACGCGTGAGCTTGCGCTCGCCCGCGTCGGCGGCCTCGGTCAGCTTCGCGATGCCGAAGTCGAGCAGCTTGACGAAGTCGGGGTCGCCGA
>CAZDGY010000598.1:0-4630 GCA_964504685.1 uncultured Kofleriaceae bacterium
CAAGCTCGGCTATCGCATCGCGATCGACGATCTCGGCGCGGGCTACGCCGCACTTGGTGCGATCGCGACGATCGAGCCGGACATCGTCAAGCTCGATATGTCGCTCGTACGCGATGTCGATCGCCATCCCAAAAAGCGCCGGATGATCGGAGCGCTCGCCACGCTGTGCCGCGAGCTCGGCAGCCGGGTCGTCGCCGAAGGCATCGAGACCGTCGCGGAACAGAACGTGTGCACTGAAGGCGGCGTCGATCTGTTGCAGGGCTTCTTGCTGGGCAAACCGAGCCGCGAGCTCGCTCGCCACTCGTAGGCCGCTAGGAGCGGCACAAGGAGGTCCCCGCTAAAGGGGGACCCTCGCCGTCACTCAGCGGCGGCGAGCACGTCGTTGAGGATTCGCAACGTCAGGCCCCAGACCACGTTGCCCTCGTAGCGCCAACTCGGAAAGCTCGTGCCGAGCCGCGGATATTCGTACGGCGCATCGAGCTCGCCGGAGGCCGCGAGACCGAGCGGCAGCCAGAACGTCGCGACCGCCTCGGCGTTGAGTCGCAGCTCGACCGGCACGTCGAGCGCGAACACGAACGGCGTGACCTCGAGGCCGGCCGGACCCGACGTAAACGGCTTGAGCGGGGTCAGCGCACCGAGCGTGCGAGCGCGCCGCAAATCGAGGCCGAGCTCCTCTTCGGATTCGCGCATCGCGGTCACGAGCAGCTCGCGGTCGGCAGGTTGATAGCGGCCACCCGGGAGCGAGATGTGTCCGGACCAGGGATCGCCTTGGCGCTCGGCGCGTTTCATCAGCAGCACGCGATCGCCCTGGAGCACCGCGGCGACCGCAGCGCGTGGCAGGCCATCGTCGAGCGGCACGATCGGCGAGATCGTCAGCCGTTGCGCGAGCCGGTGCTCGAGATCCACGACCTACCTTAGCAAGCGCGGGAGTCACACGCTCGCCTCGCGGGCGAGCTACATTGCGGCCATGCGAACGCGGCACTTCGGCCCGCTCGGCCCGGTTCCAGTGCTCGGACTCGGCACGTGGAACATGGAGCGCGACGACCGAACCTCCGCGATCGCCGCGATCCGCCGCGCAATCGAGCTCGGCATGACTCACATCGACACCGCCGAGCTTTACGGCCGCGGCAAGGTCGAGCAGCTGGTCGGCGAGGCAATCGCAGGCTTGCGCGATCGCGTGTTTCTCGCATCGAAGGTGATGCCGAGCAACGCGACCTTCGACGGCACGCTGCGCGCGTGCGAGGCCAGCCTGAAGCGGCTCGGCACCGATCACCTCGATCTGTATCTGTTGCACTGGCGTGGCGAGACTCCGCTCGGCGAGACGTTCCGAGCGTTCGAGCAACTCAAGGCACAAGGCAAGATCCGCGCGTGGGGCGTGTCGAACTTCGACGATGCCGATCTCGACGAGGCGCTGCGTGCATCCGGCCCCGGCTCGATCGCGTGCAATCAAGTGCTCTATCACCTCGGCGAGCGCACGATCGAGCACCGCGTGATTCCGTGGTGCACCGAGCACGGTGTCGCGGTCGTCGCGTATAGCCCGCTCGGCGCTACCGGCGGCTTCCCGCGATCGCGGCCGCTCGAAGCGATCGCGAAACGAATCGGCGCCACCCCGCGCCAAGTCGCGCTCGCATTCCTCGCGCAACGCGCGTTCGTGATCCCGAAGTCGTCCAGCCCGAGCCATGTCGACGAGCTCGCGCGCGAAGTCGAGCTCGATGCCGCAGCGATCGCGGAGCTCGAAGCGGCGTTCCCACTAGCGCCGTGGCGCGGCCTGCCCAGCTTATGAGTGATCGCGAGCTCGACATCGTCATGCTCGGCGCCACCGGCTTCACCGGTCGGCTCGTCGCCGAGTACCTCGCGGGCCGCAAGCCTGCACGCTGGGCGATCGCCGGGCGCAATCGCGACAAGCTCGAGAAGCTCGGTATCGCCGCGCCGATCATCGTCGCCGATACGCTCGATCCCGCTGCATGTGCCGCGCTCGCCCGCCGGACGCGCGTCGTGTGCACGACGGTCGGCCCGTATGCGAAGTACGGCAGCGCGCTCGTCGCCGCGTGCGCCGAGGCCGGGACGCACTACTGCGATCTGACCGGCGAAGTGAACTGGATGCGCGAAACGATCGACGTGAATCACGAGCGCGCGATCGCGACCGGGGCGCGCATCGTCCCGGCCTGCGGATTCGATTCGATCCCGAGCGATCTCGGCACCTGGGCAACGCAACAGGCGTTCATCGCGAAGTTCGGGCGACCGGCCACCCGCGTCACCGCCCTGTTCGGACCGGTCTCGGGCTCGATGTCGGGCGGCACCGCGGCGAGCGCGTTCGGGCTCGCCGATGCGATGAAGGATCCCGCCGTGCGCCGCGTGCTGCGCAATCCGTACTCGCTCGATCCAGATCCAGACGCGCCGCACCCGAAGATCAATGCACCGCTCGTCGGTTGGAACGCAGAGATCGGCATGTTCTTCGTGCCGTTCTTCATGGCGGCAACGAACGGGCCGGTCGTACGCCGCGGCCACGCGCTCGCCGGTCATCCGTGGGGCAAGGAGTTCGTCTATCACGAAGTGATGTCGACGCCGGGCAACGTCAGAGGTGCGGTGCTCGCGGCGCAGATCACCGGCGGGCTCGCGCTGTTGTCCGAGGCGATGAAGCGACCGAAGCTGCGTGAATTTCTGCGCAAGCGCGCGCCGCAACCGGGCGAGGGCCCGTCGGCGGAGAAGCGCGAGCGCGGGCACTGGAAGGTTCGTTATGTCGCCGAGCGCGACGACAACAAGTTGGTCTACGTCGCATCGGATCGCGGCGACCCGGGCTACGCGTCGACCTGCCGGATGCTCGGCGAATCGGCGCTGTGTCTCGCGTACGATCCGCTGACCTCGCCGGGTGGCGTGCTCACACCATCGACCGCGATGGCGCAACCGCTGTTGGATCGGTTGCGAGCGGCTGGCCTGACGTTCGGCGTCGCTTAGACCACTAGGCTGCAACTTCCCGTCGTGCACGAACCACCGTGCATCTGTCCGAGCTGGTGGATCGAGAGGTTCGCCAGCGTCTGCTTGACCAGGCCGAGCTGATGGTCGCGACGCTTCGCGATGCGTTTCATGACGAGCTTCTGTCACGCGCGTCGACGCCACACAACCGAACCACCGAATTGTAACAAGCGGGAGGTGCTGTGGTTCCGTGCCACAATCGACGCGTGGCGTACCGCTTTCTCGCGTGGTTTCTGCGAGTCGTCACGCGCGTATTCTTTCGCCAGGTCGAGGTCGTCGGGCTCGAGCACGTACCGACCGACGGCCCGGTGTTGTTCGCTGGCAATCACCCAAACTCGCTGATCGATCCGATCCTGATCATCACGACGTGCGGCCGCAAAGTTCACTTCGCGGCGAAAGACACGTTGTTCAAGGGCCGACTGATGCGCGCGGTGCTGCGCGGCTTGGGCGCGGTGCCGGTGGCGCGCCGCGACGATCACGGCGGGAAGGTCGACAACGATGCGGCGTTCACCGCGATGTTCGACGTGCTCGGTGCCGGCGGCGCGATCGGTATCTTCCCCGAGGGTCTGTCGCACGACGAGTCGCAACTCGCACGACTCAAGACCGGCGCCGCGCGACTCGCGATCGGCGGTGCACAGCGCACCGGCAAGCCGATCTCGATCGTTCCGTGCGGGCTGACGTTCATCCATCCGAAGCGGTTTCGTAGCCGGGTGCTCGTGCAGTACGGCCCGGCGGTCGTCGTCGATCGAACCGCTCCGCCATTCGGCGGCGCCGCCGCCGGGGGGCAGGCCCCCGTCGTCGAGGCTGGCGATGTCAAACAGGTCACGACCGAGCTCGACAGCGCGCTGCGCCGACTCACGATCAACGCGCCCGATTGGGACACGGTGCGCGCTCTCGATGTCGTGCGTCGGCTCTATCAGCCGCAAGAAATCTCGATCGAGGATCGGGTCGAGCTCGCGCGCAGGTTCAACACGTACTACTCGGCGGTCGCCGACGATCCGCGCGTGCAATCGCTGATGACTCGCGTGCGTGCCTATCAAGACGCGCTCGAGGATGTCGGCGTCACCGATCGCGAGCTTGCCCGCGACCTGTCGAAGTCCGAAGTGACGGCGCGCGTGATCCGGCAGCTCGCGCTCGTCGCGTTCTGGTTGCCGCTGACTGCTCCTGGCATTCCGTTTCATCTGCCGTCGCTCGCGTTCGCGCGCCTGGTCGGGCCGCGGCTGACCCCGCGCAAAGACGTGATCGCGACGACGAAGCTGATGATCGGCATGCTGATCGTGATCGTCGCGTACGGCGCGGCGATCGCGGTGCTCGGTTGGAAGCTCGGCTTTGCGTGGGCGCTGCTCGCATCGGTCGTGCTGCCGCTGTCGGGCTGGGCGACGCTGCGCGTGCTCGATCGCCTCCGCCTCGCGCGCCGCGGCCTCGGCGTGCTGTTTCGCCGGTTGCGGTTTCGTCGCGAGGTCCACGCATTGCGCGCCGAGCGCGAGCAGCTCGTCGTCGACGTGATCGCGACGGTCGGCGCGGTCAAGCCCGCCGCGCTGCCGGCGATGTTCCCGGCCGATCATCCCGATCGGGCCGATCGGATCGAAGAGTCGCGAGCGGCGCGGCGCCAAGCCGATCTCGACAGCGAATACGACAAGCGCGAACTATGACTCGC
>CAZDGY010000599.1:0-4622 GCA_964504685.1 uncultured Kofleriaceae bacterium
CAGGGCTTACTCGAGGCGCTCGCGGCATGGGAAGTCGCAGCTCTTGCGGTGGCTGCAGTCGTAGGCACAGCCGGCGGCAAGCGCGAACAGGGCCAGGACTTCGTCGGCCGGCCCGCTCGGTACGAGCTTGCGGGCAGCCCGTCTCGAGACCACTAGCGCGGCGGCATCGCTCGCGTACGGGGTCGTGGTGAAACCGAGCCGGAACAACGTGTCGCGGACGATGCGATGCGGCGTGACCGTGAAGTCGGCGAGGTCGTCGTAGCGGATCACGCCGAGCCGCGCGAGCATGTCCATGATCCAGAACAGCTCGACGCGAAACAACCCGCGACCGAGCGCGGTGTCGAGCGCGGCGAACGCTGCGGCGGCCGAGCCCTTGCCGTCGAGGCTGGCCGCGAGCTCGGGGGCTTCGGCGCAACGCCGGGCGGCGAGGGACGCGAGCATCAACGCGCGGGCGTCGATCTGTGCGGGCAGGGTCTCGGGCACCGTGCCCTGATACAGGTCGGCGAGCACGCCGGCCTTGTCGAGTGCGGTGTACGCGGCGATCACGCCGATGCGATCGCGATCGAGCCGAAATGCGAGCGCTGAAGCGACTGCGATTCGATAGAGCACTTCGTCGGCCTGCTCGACCCAGCTCTCCGAATCGAGCCCGAAGTCCGACGGCTGATAACCAAGCGACGCCAGCTTGACCTCGCTCCACCACGAGCCGATCCGCGCTTGCGATTCGGCGAGCACGTCGTCGGGGAAGCCGGCGGCGAACCGAGATATCGCGACCTGCCGATCGCGATTGCGCGGCGACGGGACGCCGTCGGCGGAGAGTTGGCGCAACGGCGCGGGCAACGGCGAGCCAGAGGGCGCCGACGCCGCGACCGGGATCGAGCCTTCCGCCGCACCGACCTCGGCCGGCGCGGCTTCTTCGTCCGCGACGGTCGGAATCACCGGCTCGGGCTCGGGCTTGTCCTCGGCGAGAAACTCCTCGACGTCGAGCGCGGCGGCGAGCTGTTGATAGCGATCGATGCGCGGGCCGGCCGCGATCGCGACACCGACCGTGCGCAACAGACCGCACGCCAGCGCGATCTGGATCCACACTTCGAGCCCGGGTCGCGATGGTACGAGGCCGTGGTACTGCGCCGACGCGAGGTGCTTGTAGACCTCGTCCTTGTGATAGGCGCGCGCGGTAACGAGGTCGACGACGGTCTTGCCGAGCAAGGCATTCAGATGCCACAGCCGATCGAGCACGGTCGTCGCGATCGCATCGTCGTTCGCGGCGCCCGCGAGCTCTTGGGTGAACAGCGACGGCGTGATCGTCGAGCCACCGACCGCCAGAAACCGGAGTAGCGCCGCCGGTCGCTCGCGATCCCACAGCTTCGCGGCGCGCAGCCGGCCGCGGAACTCGCGATACGGCTCGCCCTTCGCGGGCAGCTCCTTGCAGACCTTGACGACGACCGGCAGCATCGTGCGCCAGTCGAACGGCGGCAGCTCGATGACCTGAGGCATCGCCGCCAGATTACACGATCTGTCGTTGGTAACCGCGGCGAGTGCCGGCGGATGGCCTGTGATCGATGTGCGATAATCAAGACACGACATGCGAAGCGTGAAGCGGCTCGTCGGTGCAGCAGCGAGCGTCTTTGTGGTCGGGCTCGGCCAAGCGCTCGCCGGTCGCCGCCGCGCTGCGATCACCTGGGCGCTCGCGCGCCTCGTGACCACCGAGCTCGCGATCGTATCGGTCTGGTTCGGCGTCGTGTCGCTTACGATCGCACTGGCCGGCGCGATCGACGCGTACCAGTGCATGACCAAGGCCGAGCGAATCGACCTCCTCGATCCGATCGGGCTCGCACTCGTGCCGATTTTTTTCGTAACGCTGTTCGCGACCCGCGCGCTCGTCGTCGAAGGCTACCGGATCCCGACCAGCTCGATGTATCCGACGCTATGGCTCGAAGATCGAGTCTACGTCGACAAGTTATCGCCGCACTGGCATCCGATCGAGCCGGGCGAGATCGCGGCGTTCGTCTACCCGTGCGATCACGACGACGTTTACGTCAAGCGCGTGATCGCGGTCGCCGGCGATCGCGTCGAGCTGCGCTGCAGCAAGCTCTACGTCAATGACCAACTCGTCCCCGAACAGCTCGTGATCGAGACCTACGACTACGAGGATCGCCTCGACGCGGGCGACTGGGTTACAGCGCACGCGAGCGAGTACCGCGAGAGACTCGGCGGCCACGACTTCGACGTGCTCTACGATCCGAATCGGCCGGCGCGCGATCGCCAGCTCGCCGCCGGCAACTACACGCAGCGAGCGCCGCACGACTTTCCGCTCGCGAACGACAACCCGTTCCCGCCGAGCTGCGGCCACGCACCGCCCTCGGCCGAGCGGTCCCGCGAGCGCGAGCAAGTCGTCGGCAAGTTGGTCGTGACGAAGCCCGCCGCAGTCGCGCAGCCGTGCGAGCTCCAGGCTCACTACGTCGTGCCGCCGGATTCGCTGTTCGTGCTCGGCGACAACCGAGCGAACTCGAACGATTCGCGAGTGTGGGGAGCGCTGCCGGTGTCGCTGCTGATCGGACGCGTCAAGTCGGTGTTCTGGCACGGCGGACGCGGCAGCTCGTGGTCGCGCATCGGCGGCGTCGAGTAGTCAGTCAGCTCGCGTCCACGCGATGTGGTGGTCGTCGAACGCGTGACGCCAATCGCCGCCCCATTCCCAGCCGAGCTCGTCGAACGCGGCGACGATCGGTCCCGGGCGCACGATCATGCCGGGTCGGATGTCGCGACGATCGGCGAACGCAGCGCCGGCAGCCGGCTCGATGCGGTCGGGTTTGCGCCACGGATTCTCGACCGGGTTTAGATCGATCGCGCGACCGAGTGCGTGCGCTGACAGCACGGTCGTACCGGCGACTACGCGAAAGTTGAACGCCGACGAGTTGTCCGCAGCCATCGATGCGTCGTCGGATCCGGCGAAGTCATCGACCAGCCGCAGCTGACGGATCGGGAAGCCGAGCGCGTACAACCGGCGGAACAACGCGACCACGTGAGGCGCGATCGCGGCGGCGACCACCAGCTCACCTCGCGCGACCCCGCCATCCATCGCGACGTGATCGACCGTGAGGTAAGCGAGCGCAGCGAAGGCAGGGCAACGCGCGTCATCGTCGCGGTGCGAGATGCGCAGCATGCGCGCGCGCACCTCGTCGGGCACCGGCGACACCGTCGCGGCGAATGCTCGACTCGGCGCCGGAAGTAACGCGCCCATTATTCGCTCGGGTCAGTGGCCGGTTTCGGTGGCGGTGCGGGTGCCGGCTTCGGAGCCGGTGCCGGTGCGACCGCCGCTGCCGGTGCCGGTGTCGGTGTCGTCACCGCTGCGGGCGCAACGATCGGCGCTGCTGCCGTGCCGGGCGCTGCGATCGGCTGCGGTGGTGCGATCGGCGGCAGATGGACGAGCGTCGCACTCCGCCGCATCGCGAACACCGCGAACGGATGCTGTGGGTGCGCGGTCGCAAACTTGTCGTATTCGCCGCGCGCCTTGCCCCACTGGCCGGCGCGATCGAGCACCGATGCGAGCTGGAACCGCGCGTCATCCTCGGCGACGTCGCCCGCGATCGCGGCGTCGAGCTGCGTGATCGCGGCGGGCAGCTCGTTCGCCCGACTGCGCGCGACCCCGATCATGTAGTGCATCTCGGCGGCGCGTGGCCCGGTCGCTTCGATCGTCAACGCCTGCTCGAGCGGCGCGATCGAGTCGCCGAACTTCTGCGCCTTGAACGCAGCGCTCGCCGTCTTCATCGCAGCGTCGACCGCGATCGTATCGGCCTGCTTGACGCGGGCGGCGAGCAGGTCGTGCTCGGGCTTCGGGATCGGCGCGCCATCGAGCTCGGCAAGGCGCTTCGCCGCGTCGGTTCGCTTGCCGGCCTCGAGCAACGTGTAGATCTCGAGCACCTTTGCATCGGCGGCATCGCGCGCCACCGCGCGGGTCGTCGCTTCGTCCGCCCGCCGGACAGCCGCGTCGCGCTCGCTCGCGGCCTTGTCGCGACCTTCGACCAGATCGGCCGCGCGGCTGCGATAGAGCAAATACGCGCCCGACGCGCACAGCGTCGTGAACACCAGGTACGCGACGAACGAGTTGAGGTTGAGCCCGCGCGTCCGCCGGCGCTGGGCCTCGACGAGCGCACCGATCGACTCGGCGAGCTGGCTGACCTGAACCTGGGTGCGCCGAGTCTGAGCGACCTGATCGTCGAGCTTGCGGCGCAGGCCATCGAGCAGCGCCCAGCCGTCGCCATCGTCGTGCGCACCGGGACCGGCCTCCAACGCCCCCGCGGGACGCGGTTCGGGCTCGGGCTCGGGCCTGGCGGCGACGGTCATCGCCCGTTCGTGCCCGGAAACCGCTGCCAAATCAAGCGCTCCGTACGCATTGAGCCCCCCGGTCCGGCCTGCTATGGTGCGCCGGCCCGAGTCTGCCTCGGGCGAGTTGACATGACCCTGCTCTACGACTGGCTGAAGAAGGCCGCAAAGGCCCAAGGCAACAACAAGGCCGTCGTCTACCGGGACAACTACTTGTCGTGGCGAGGTTTGCTCCATCGCGTCGATCGACGCGCGCAGGAGTTCAAGAGCATGGGGATCAAGGAGGGCGCGTGGGTCGGGCT
>CAZDGY010000600.1:0-3125 GCA_964504685.1 uncultured Kofleriaceae bacterium
AACCAGCCAGCGAGGAACACCAGCACGATGAACGCGCACAGCAAGATGGTGAGCGACCAGCCTTGGACGAAGCTCTCCATCGCCAAGCTATAGTAACTGCGTCCGACTCCGGCGGGCATCCGAACAGCCGCCATCCCTCATCCGGTGTTTGGTACGATGGGCGGCTACGAAGCGAATCAAGGACGCCAAGCAGAGCACCGGTCTGTCGAGCACGAACCTCGCACCCTGACCCTCACTCGCCGTTGGTGTAGTGGACCGCGACTACCGTCCACGTGTTGTTCGCGGCCGGTTGCGCGATCACGAGGCCGCTCATCCGGGCCGGGAACTTGTCGCTCGGCTTCCGCTTCCACTCGACGTAGCCGAGCGCAAACGCCCAGCCCTTGCCGTGGATCTCGCGCGGCGCGCCCGACAACGCGAGCGCGAGCTTGCTCCACGACTTGAGCAGCGCGTGCCCGGCCCGCCCGCCGTAGGCGACCTCGCCCTTGCTCGTGCCGAACACCGCGACACTTGCATCCTTGCCGAGTGCCGCCTCGAGCTTCACGGGCGACGCGAGCAACTCGCTGAGCTCGGTGGGTGGCTCGCTCTTCCCCTCGATCAGTGACGGCGGCCACTGTGCTTCTTCGACCGAGCCGGGCTCCGAGAATGCCGCCGCGACGACCTTCCATCCGGTATCGGCGGTGGCGAGCTCGGTCACGCGTAGCGACTTGACCTCGCGACTCATCCCGAACCCTGGCTCGACGCCCGCGACATCGATCACGAGCTCGGCGTCGAGCCAGATCGCATTCGGGTCGCCACCGGCGACGAGCTTGGTGACCTTCGCCGAGTTCAGCGATTCGTGCGGGCTAGTCCGCCGAATCGCGTCGATCTGTTCGCCGCGCGTCATCGGCCGCGGATCGGGCACCAGGATCACCGCGTCCTGGGTGAACGTCGCGTAGAGGACCTCCTCGTTTCGATCGTCGATCGCCTTCGCCTGTAGATCGATCAACGCCTTCGCGCGCTGTTGAGGCGTCGGGTCGGCGCGCGCAGTCTCCGCGCCGAGAGCTGCGATCAGCGCGATCATTGGCGTTATCGCGATCACGCGAACAGGCGCAGGTACGAGCAAGAAGGTGCTCATCCCTCAGCATACCCGCGAACGCGCGACTGCTTCGTCACGTTCGTCGCGGCGGACCTCGTGGTCGTCGATCTCGACGGGTAACCGACTGGAATCGCGACGCCGCGACCGTGACAGAGTTATGCGTATTCGAGCTGCCGCGTGCGACGTAGCCTGAAACGAGACCGAGCGAGCGCTCCACGTGGGGCCGCCGTTGCAGAAAGTAGGTCGTATGAGGTTGGTTTCGATGAGGTGGCGCGGCCCGCGGCGAGCGGGACCGTTGCGCGCGTTCGTGGTCGTCGCGACGGTTGCCACCTGGGCGATCGCGGCGAGCGCGCATGCCGAGCCCGTCGTGGTTACCGAACAACCCGATCATACGACGCAGGCCACCATCACTGTGGATGCCTCGCCCGAGGAGGTCTACCGAGTCGCGACGGACTACGCGCACTGGCCGACCGTACTCGGCGACGTCACCGCGGTAACGATCCAACGCGGCGGTCGCCGTGATGCACGCGTGAAGTTTCGATCGAAGGCACTGGGGAACGTCGTGTCGATCCAGTGTGACAACGAACCCGATCGCGCGATCAAGTTCCGTGGAGTCGATGGTCCACCCGGATCGCACGCAGCCGGCGAATACCGATTCGAGCCGATCGCGGACGGACGCACGCGGATCACCGCGACCTTCAAGCTCCACGCGAGTGGCATCGCGAGGTTGTTCATCAAAGGGTCCACCGTCGACCGGATGCGGCGCGCCAAAGTGGAGAGCGACCTCGGCGACCTAGCAAGATGGTTCGCGCGTGACCGCGAGTAGCGAGACCGCCCGCGTGGGACAGCGCCGGCTGACGTGGCCCGGCGTGAAGCTGTTCATCTCCGCCGGCGTCGCCAGCATCGCGGCTGGCGTCGTCGACATGATCGTGCTGGTCGCGCTCGTCGAGACCGGCACGAGCGTGCTGGTCTCGGCGTTCATCGCCGCAGTGTGCGGCGGGGTCGTTCACTTCGCGTGGGGCAAATACCTCGCGTTCCACGATCGCTCGCCGCTCGCGCTCGGTCAGATGCTGAAGTTCGCGAGCGTCGCGCTCGGGACGGCGACGCTGATGGCGCTCGCGATGCAGTTGTTCGCGGTCGAGCTGAGCGTGCCGTACGTGCTCGCGAAGGTGCCCGCCTCGGTGGTGGTGTTCGCGGCTTGGACGTACCCAGCGCAACGCTACTTCGTGTTCAAGAGCGCCTGCACCACGGTCTAACGAAGGCCTGGGAGGAGCTGCACGCACGTTGTAAGCGGAGCCGAAACATTCGCTCGCGCGTCACGATCGGGATGGCTAGGGCGTGAGGCCGTGCTCTTTTGCGATCGCCGCGTTGCGAGCGTCGGCGCGCTGACACGCGGGACGGGCCGACAACCGCGCGATGTACGCCGCGACGAGCGGACTCGCCGCGAGCATGTTGAAGCGCACCATGAAGCGGAGCGAGCCGCCGAAGATCACGTCGGCGATCGAGAACATGTCGCCGAGCACGTAATCGCCGTGGTCGATCGCGCTGTCGATCGCCCGCAGCATCGCCTCGTGGTCGCCCCACCCGGCCTGCGATGGCTTGAACTCCCAGCCGCCGAGCTTCGCCATCGACCCCGGTTCGATGACCGACGGCGCGAACAACGACCAGCGCAGGTAGGCGCCGCGGCGTGGATCGTCGAGAGCGGGCGCGAGGCGGCCCGACGCGTAGCGATCCGCGAGGTAGAGTGCGATCGCGCCACCTTCGGTGACCACCGCGTCGCCATCGACGAGCACTGGGATCTTGCCCATCTTGTTGAGCGCGAGCATCGCGGGCGACTTCTGTTCGCCCTTCATGATGTCGACGAACTTCAGGTCGTACGGAACGCCGATCTCTTCGAGCGTCCACAGGAGTCCCGCGGCGCGCGAGAACGGATGGTGATAGAGCGTGATCATGGTCGCAGCATACGCCGCGGCGTGGAGCTGACGCCGCCCATGTTATCGTTGACTGGTGCGTTCCCTCGTTGGCTGCATCTCCGTGGCGCTCGCGCTCG
>CAZDGY010000600.1:3225-4614 GCA_964504685.1 uncultured Kofleriaceae bacterium
CTCGACGGTCATGTCGAGGGCTTGGCGATCCAGTGCGTGTCGCCCGGCGACTGCCCGGGCGCGTTGTGTTGCGGCCAGATCACGCTCAACGGCGGGGCTATACCCGACTGCACGATCGCGAGCTCGTCCGCATCATGCACCGCGACCTGCGACCTGAACGTGGCGAACTCGTGCGTGGCGACCGATACCGCAATCGTGTGCCTGCACGCGGCCGATTGTCCGGGCACCGCGCCCGATTGCTGCGATCTCCCAGTCGTCGGCCCGGTGATCAGCGTGTGCGTCAGCGACGAGGTGAAGGGCGTGATCGGCACGCCGTGCCACTGAGCGGTCGACACTGCGTTGTTACGTGAAATCGGTCGACGTTCGGCTACGTTGTCTCTCACATGGCTCGCTCCCTCGTCGCGCTGCTCGTCGCGATCCCGCTCGCCGCAACGGCAGCGCCCGCCTACCCGCTCGTGCTCGTCAAGCACACACCGGTCGAACGCGCGCATCTCCAAGCCGCGTTCACCGCGCGTAACCCGCAATGGACGACGGTCTACTACGAGGAGCACGGCTACTTCGGGAGCGCGACCACGAAGGATCCGGCGCTGGTCGCTGCCGATCTGCCGACGCTGCGCGACTTCGTCCGCCGCAACGCGGACCTGTTCGGAATCGATCCGGCGGCAGCTGATCAGCTCGGGCCGATTCCCACGGCGAAGAACATCTTCGAGATCAACGACGTCGTCGAAGGCATGCCCCGCGGTCAGCTGATGTTCCAGCGCTCGAAAGACGCGCTCACCGTCACCGAGTTGTTCTTCATCCCGACGACTCCGAAGCTGACGGCCGAGGATCTGCAGCGACGCGTGGTCGGCCATCACTACGACGAGGTGATCAAGGTCGGCTACGGGCCGGAGCGCGACTGCGCAATGGGGCCCGGCGGCGCCGCTGGTTGCCGGACGACCGTGAACGGCGTCGTGCACCGCGACGTCGTGCTGACCGCGAAGGACGTCCCGGTCCAGACGATGATCTACCTCGACGGCGATAAGGTGCGGATGGTCCGCTGCATCGATAGCCTGCGTCTCCCGGCGCCGATCCGTGATGCGACGTGGCCCGAGGGCGGCTCGGTCGACATCACGCTGATCGGCACCGGCGGCGCGCCGAGCCTACCGTTCGCGCTCGACGCCGTGACCGGCGAAGCGATCACGCCGGCCGAGCCGGAGTGTTTTCGACTGCGCAACCTGCGCTGAGCGCACGACCGACCTACTGGCGGATCGGCTTGGCGGTCAGAGCGACCGACGACGCGAGTGCGACGACCGACAGCGCGGCGGCGATATGTGCGCCAAGCGCGGCGTGCTGCGCGACGACCGAGAGAAACGCCGGCACGATCAACAGCACGGCCGCGATCGCGGT
>CAZDGY010000601.1:0-4610 GCA_964504685.1 uncultured Kofleriaceae bacterium
CATGATCGCGCTGGTGTCGACGCCCATCGTGCCGAGCGCGACGAACACGCCGATCGTGATGATCACGTAGCGCGTGATCTTGCCGACCGCGTGACGCATGCCGCGATCGAGCCCGCGAGAATCGAGCACCCGTTCGACGCTGCGGCCGATGATCGCCGCCGCGATCCGCGCGACCACGACGATCGCGAGCGCGGCGAAGATGGTGAGCGTCGTTACCGGCGTACCGCCTAGCACGAGGAACGGCGTGCGGAGGTATTGGAGGATCGTGTCGAGCATGGCGAGCCGACGGTACTGCGCGTCCGACGTCTCGTGGTAGTACGCGGACCATGACTCGACCGACTTCGCTCGCGTTTGCCCTGCTCGCCGCCACCGCCGCGGGCACTGCCGCCGCCGCCCCGAGTAAGGGCCTGACGATCGAGGACATGCTCGCGATGCAGCGCGTGAGCGACCCGGCGGTTTCTCCCGACGGCAAGCGCGTCGTGTTCGCGGTGCGCGACACCGACTTCGATGCGAACAAGGGCCGCAGTCACCTCTGGCTCGCGGCAAGTGATGGCAGCTCGGTCGTGAAGCTGACCACGAACGTCGAGAGCGACAGCGATCCGAGCTGGTCGCAAGACGGCGCGTGGATCTACTTCATGTCGTCACGCGGCGGCTCGGGCCAGGTGTGGCGGATCGCGCCGACCGGGGGCGAGGCCGAGCAAGTCACGAAGCTGCCGATCGACGTCAACGGCTTCAAGCTCGTCGGCAACGGCAAGCGGCTGATCCTCGCGGCCGATGTCTGGCCCGATGCAAAGTCGCTCGCCGAATCGGTCAAGCGCGACGAAGCTCGCGCGAAGTCGAAGGTCAAAGCGCAGATCTACGACCACTTGTTGTTTCGCCACTGGGATCAGTGGGAAGACGGCAAGTTCTCCCACCTGTTCGCGTGGTCGGACGCAGCGCCCGCCGAAGCGCGCGACCTGACGCCGGGTCTGCTCACCGACACGCCCGAGCATCCGTTCGGCGGGATGGACGAGGTCGACGTTTCGCCCGATGGCGGCAAGGTCGCGTATGTCGCGCGCGTCGTCGGCCATGACATGGCGTGGCAGACCAACACCGATGTGTTCTTGACGTCGACGGACGGCCGCGGAACGCCGGTCAACCTCACCGTCGACAACAAGGCATACGATTTCGAGCCCTCGTTTTCGCCTGACGGCAAGTCGCTCGCGCTGCGCCGGATGTCGCGGCCTGGGTTCGAGGCCGATCGCCTGCGGATCGCGGTGATCGATCTCGCATCGCGCAAAGAGCGCGTGGTGACCGAAGCGTGGGATCGCTCACCGAGCTCGCTGACGTGGAGCGCCGACGGCCGCACGATCTACACGTCGGCGGAGAACCTCGGTAGCGAGGCGTTGTTCGCGGTCGATGTCGCGTCGGGTACGCCGAAGCTGCTGGTCGAGAAGGGCACGAACACGTCGCCGCGCGTCGCCGGCGATCGCGTCGTGTTTTCGCGCGACACGCTGCGCATGCCAGCCGAATTGTTCAGCGTCAAGCTCGACGGCAGCGACCTGCGTCAGATCACGCACCTCAACGACGCGCGGGTCAAAGCGATCGCGTGGGGCGACTACGAGCAGTTCTCGTTCAAAGGTGCCAAGGGCGACACGGTCTATGGCTTCGTGATGAAGCCGGCGAACTTCACCGGCGGCAAGGTCCCGGTCGCGTTCCTCATCCACGGCGGACCACAGGGCAGCTTCGGCGATCACTTTCACTATCGCTGGAACCCCGAGGTGTTCGCCGGCCACGGCTACGGCGCGGTGTTCATCGACTTCCACGGCTCGACCGGATACGGCCAGGCGTTCACCGACGCGATCCGCGACGACTGGGGCGGGGCGCCGTACGACGATCTGATGCTCGGCCTCGACGCCGCGCTCGCGAAGTACCCGTGGCTCGACGGCTCGCGCGCCGCGGCGCTCGGCGCGTCGTTTGGCGGCTTCATGATCAACTACATCAACGGCAAGACCGATCGATTCAAGGCGCTGGTCTGCCACGACGGTAACCTCGACGAGCGGCTCGCGTACTTCGAGACCGAAGAGCTGTGGTTTCCCGAGTGGGAGCACGGCGGCACTCCGTGGGACAAGCCCGAAGGCTTCACGAAGCACAGCCCGATCGAGCTCGTGAAGAACTGGAAGACGCCGACGCTCGTGATCCACGGCGGGCTCGACTATCGGATCGCCGATTCGCAAGGCATGGCGACGTTCACCGCGTTACAACGCAAAGGCGTTCCGAGTCGGTTCCTGCATTTTCCCGACGAGAACCACTGGGTGCAGAAGCCACAGAACTCGAAGCTGTGGCACGACGAAGTGCTCGCGTGGATCGATCGATGGACCGGCAACAAGCGATGAGCCATCTCGACGAAGCTGCGTTCGAACGAGCGATCTCGAGTTGTGCGAAGTGCAACGGCACGACGTTCGACGTCGCGACGTACGTCGATCGCCATCTCCCGGTCATGCTCGGCGAACGCAACAACGACGGCCGCTGGGCGCACGATGGCGAGAAGTTGATCGACGGCGTCTATCGCATCACGTGCGCAGGGTGCGGCGCCGCGGCATACGATTCGCCGGATTGCCCGCGCTGCCACCGCGCCGGCGCGCTCGCCGAAGCGCTCGAAACCGAATCGCGGCTCGTGGTGCCGAAGCGCTGTCCGACGTGCAAGGGCACCGAGGTTGGCGTCGTCGGCTTCGCGCCCGCGACGGTGCGTACTGGCGCAGGCAAACCGTCGCCTTCTCCGAACGCGTTGCTCGGCGAGGTCGGCTTCCACGTCATCGCGATCGCGTGCGACAGCTGCGACTGGGCAATCGTCGCCGAAGGCTGTCCGTTGTGCGGCAAGGCGCCGCCGTTGCGCCCGCGCCCGTAGTCGCGACGCGAGCGGTGCTACGATCGCGACACATCCGCTTCGCGCACGCCGGACCTGTAACACCTTGTAGACGTCCGACGAACAGTGCGGCACGCGTGACACGTGCATGCTAGTCCGTCGGCGCAGGACGATTCATGCGCGTGATTTCGGTGGCTACGTTCGTTCTCGTCCTGGCGGTCGCTGCCTTGGCGTCACTTGCTGCTTGCGATGGCAAGCGCAGTCCATCGAACGGCGGGCCGATCTCATCACAGGGCGCCCGCGTCTCTTGCCACAATCTGAGGGCGGCTAATCTGGGGGTCGAAGCCATGTTGGTCGTCGTCGGCGCGTTTCAGTGTTTCGATGATCGCGCAGCATGCGGAACAGGGTGTTTCGACGTCGAGTTGCCGCGATGGTCATGTTTTGAGAGCTCCGACTCCAGCGCGAAGCCCGGGCAGCCCGACCGCTGGAGCGTATGTATGCCCAGCCAGACCTTGTGCGAGAAATCGAGGACGCCCGACACGATGGCCGACCCCAGCATCTCTCAGGGCGCATGTACCGATGTTGCGCCGGTGTTCTGCAGCTCCACCGAGCATCATACTCTGATGTGTAGTGCGACCGAGGCCGAGTGCCAGCAGCGACGCGACCGCATCCACAGCGCGGAGACTGACAAGCTGCACGTCAACATGTCGCCCTGCGTGCCTCGGCCCGCTCGGTAAGCGAGCGCGGTGAGACGTGTAGGGTAGGTTTGCGTTACTTCTTGCCGGCTGCGGTCGAGTACAGCGCGGCCGGTTGCGGCGCACTGTCGCTGCGCGCGAACGCCTCGGCGTCGGACGGGAACGTCCCGCCGCGCACCTCGGTCACGTACTGGCCGACCGCGTCCTTGATCGTCGTGCCGAGCGTCGCGAACCGGCGCACGAACCGCGGCTTGAACGATTCGTTCATGCCGAGCATGTCGTAGGACACGAGCACCTGGCCGTCGCACGCCGCGCCCGCGCCGATGCCGATCGTCGGCACCGAGACCGACTCGGTGATCTCTCGCGCGATATCACTCGGGATCGCCTCGAGCACGATCGCGTAGGCCCCGGCCGCTTCGAGCGCGAGAGCATCCGCGATCAGCCGTTGCCGACCACCGGCTTCGCGCCCTTGGACTTTGAAGCCTCCGAGCTGATGCACCGACTGTGGCGTCAGGCCGATGTGACCCATGACCGGAATCCCGGCGGCGACGAGCCTAGAGACGAGCTCGGCGTGAACCGCACCGCCCTCGAGCTTGACCGAGTGGCAGCCACCTTCTTTGATCAGCTTGCCGGCGTTCGCGATGCCTTGCTCGATCGAGGTCTGATACGTCATGAACGGCATGTCGCCGACGACGTGGGCTCGCGTCGTGCCGCGCACGACCGCGCGACAATGATAGGCCATCTCGTCGAGCGTGACCGGCAACGTGGTGTCGTGGCCTTGCACCACCATGCCGAGCGAGTCGCCGACCAATAAGACGTCGGCACCGGCCTCGTCGAACAGCCGCGCGAACGTGGCGTCGTACGCGGTTAGGACGGCGATCTTCTCGCCGCGCTCTTTCATCTGCCGGATGGTGTGGATGGTGACGCGTTGCGCCTTCATTCCGCCCTTCCTTTCATTGTCAGTGATTCGGCTTCTCAGTCGCGCGCCGGACCATCCGGCTACACGCTTCGATCGATCACGTGGTCGAACCGTACCACGAGGACGCACCCGCCATGCAAGCAGTGAAACC